>JAFSCH010000154.1 GCA_017436865.1 Lachnospiraceae bacterium | reverse complement strand
TGCGATTCCCTAAAAGAATTGACCCACTTTATACGCTACTCGACCTCTATTCTCGCTCGGCACAATACGATGAAGTTAATTTGCTTCTTTGAACTGTATGGCTTTCGCCATATAGTCCAGTCATAAAAAGGTTGCTCCAACAAGTAAACTTGTGTCGCAACCTTTTATAACTGTCCTACATTTCTCAATGCTCTAACATATTTTCAATAAATATCCCATATCCCTTAGTTGAATCGTTAACAAGTACATGGGTTACTGCCCCGATAATCTTTCCATCCTGGATTATGGGGGCGCCACTCAGTCACGTGTCAAGTAGGGAGCAACACTTTTTTCAAAAAATTTTAATTTTTTTCATTTGAAGGAGTTAGGCAGTAATTGTATCAGCAAAATTCCAAATAATTTGTACAGCATTACCGGGATATACTCGTATTTCCTTAACGAGTTCCTTCATTAAATAAGTATCCAGCTCTGTAATCTGCCCATGCTTATTCAGCTTATTCACTTCATCCTCGACCAAAAGATGATTTCGTTTCTCTGCCTTTAATGAAGAAATTTGTTCTTCTATCTTTCTGATGCTCTCTGTCAGTACATCTTTTTTAACCTTTAGTTCTTCCTTTTTCGCAAGAAAAACTTCCTTAGAATGTTTTCCGGCATAATAGTCTTCTAATAATTCCATGAGTCTTGAAGCATTTTCATCCAAATTTCTCTGTTTCTGCTTCAATTCCCAAGTAAGACTATCTATTTCTTCCTGTGTTTTATCCTGCTCATGTCTAGTCTGTTTCAGTTTTGCATCAGCAAGATTACATTGCAACTGGACAGCCGTCAAAAGTTTTTCTTTCATCATCGCTTCATTAAGTCGAATAGCCTTACATTCTGTTTCCTCAGTATATCTTGCTGTAGCACACAACCAATTCTTATTGGTTGGTCTCCCCTTAGATAATTTGTTACCACAACAGCCACATACTAAATATCCTGAAAAAACATTTGGAGCAGCTCCTGTTTTTGTTTTTTTATTAGTCTTGATAACACTTCTTGCCTGATAATAGGTTTCTCGTGATATAATCGCTTCATGGGTATCGGGTAAAACAATCTGTTCTTCCTCCGGTATCATCTTTACACGATTACTTCCGATTCTAACAACACGAGATTTAAACGGAACAGTATCTCCTGTATAAATACGGTTAATAAGAATATTTCGTACAGATTCAAAAGTCCAAAAATCTCTTGTTTTATACTTTCCCCTAACAGAAGCCAAATACACAGACGGCGTTAATACCTTCTCTTCATTCATTTTCTGTGCAATCTGTGTTACTGTGACACCTTGCTTCGCAAGCTGAAAGATTCTTCTGACAACAATCGCAGCTTCTTCATCAACCTCAATCGTGTTTTTTAGCTTACCTTTTTTATAACCATACGGAGCCTGCCCATATACATACTCCCCATTAAGCTTTTTCAAATCTACCGCACTTTTAATCTTTCTTGAAATATCCTTACTATATAAGTCATTCAAAAGATTGCGGATAGCTAACTGCAAGGCTGCCGGATCTCCAGATTTAATCTTTGCACTATCATAATTATCATTGATAGATATAAATCGCACATCATAAGAAGGAAACACATATTCTAAATAATGCCCTGCTTCCAAATAATTTCTTGCAAATCGTGACAAATCTCTTACAATAATGGTTCGTACCTTTCGCATTGTAACTAATTGAATAATCCTGGTCATCGCAGGTCTATCCATAGAAGTTCCGGAATATCCGTCATCAACAAATTCCGTTAATGCAGTTGGAACATCAGCATGATTTCTTACATATTCCTTAATACAAAGTCTTTGCGAGCCAATACTGCAACTCTCCCTTGTCTCACCACTTGCAACATCATCATCTTCCAACGATAATCTAAGATATGATATATCCATTTTTTCAGACAGCATCCGCAAGCACCTCCTCCACATTTCTAATATATTCCTGTAAAGGAGCAAAAGGATCGCTAAAGTTGACTTCAACTTTTATAGTATTCTTATCATACACAATAATCTTGTTTATCAGTAAATCCATCAACTTCTTGTCAATATCACCACCCTTTAGATACCACTGGTTTTTCAGCATATCAATCCATTCCGTAGCAGATTTTTCAATGTGTTCCAACTCTTTTGTTGCTTTCTGTGCTTCTTCAAGTTCAATTTGTATCTGACTAATTTGGTTTGCCAGACGATTATGAATAAACTCATACTCTGATTTATCAAGAGTACCTTCTGTCAAGTCAATAATCATTCTTTCTTTTTTGGCTTCTAAATGAGTCATCTTCGCTCTCAGACTGGCAACAAAATCCAAATTCTTCCTTTGATAACTGACAACTTTGGGTTTTAGCTTAACTTCCTCTAAAAGTGACTCAAAATCCAACGCTGCTTTAAAATGACCGTAAAGACATCTGGATACAGCCGACAAAATATCTTCCTGACGGATATAATGACTGCTACATTTTCTTTTACCTGTATCATGATATTGATTACAGTCAAAGAATATAAATGCCGGATTATTGGATGTCTTTCTGCCAAGACCTTTTCTTCCGGACATTCTACTGCCACAATCACCGCAAAAAACTTTATGACGCAAAGCATCTCTCATATCATCTTCTACTTCTTCACGCTTTGTAAAATCTTCTCTTTTTTTAATTTCCTGCTCATTAACCGCTTTTACCTGTTCAAACAAGTCAGAAGAAATAATTGATTTATGTGCATTTTCAATAATCTGCCATTCATCCTGATTCCTCCTTGTTTTGTTCTGGTCTAAGCGGTCACGCTTTACTCTGCCATGTATTCTGCATCCGGTATAAACTAAATCATTGGTTATTTTACGAATTGTACCTCTAATCCAATTTGACTTAGCATACTTTTCATTCTTTGTAATGCCACGCAGATAGCGGATATTTCCCGGACTCGGTATTTCTTCATCGTTCAGCACTTTTGCTATTTCATTAAAGCTCATACCCGCCGCCCTCATTTCAAATATCCTCTGTACAACGGGTGCCGTCTCTTCATCAATATCAAAAGTAACCTTCTCTGCATTACGAATGTATCCATAAGGGATGCTGCCTGCGGACGGTAAGAACTCTCCATTTCCCATTTTGGCATTGATACTACTACGAATTTTCTTACTATAATCCTTTGCATAGTTATCATTCATAATCATTTTAATAGGAAGAAGTAAGCTGGCTGAGTCCGCATTTGGTTCATTACTGTCATAATTATCATTGATACAAATAAGGCGGATTTTCATAGAAGGAAATACCTTTTCTACCAATTCACTTGTCAGAATGTAGTGACGTCCCAAACGAGAAATATCTTTTACCAGAATTGTATCAATCACACCATTATACAAATCATTCATCATTTCCTCGAATCCCGGTCTTTTATAATTCATTCCGGTATATCCATTGTCAGCATAATACTTCTCAATATGAAGAAATGGAGTATGCAGCACATAGTCATCAGCTATTTTTTTCTGATTTCCAATAGAATTGTTAATTTCATCTTCCCCGTCTTCTACGGATAATCTTCGATATACTCCAACTTTATAAATTCGTTGTTTTAAAACCGATTTTTCCTCTGTGACTGCCTGATTATACTTACTCTTTCTTGCCATATCAGCTTACCTCCTTCCTTAATTCATTCACATTATTTACCAATTCCAAAAACTCATTTTTATAATTAAAGGTAATTTGAATCCTTTTATCCTCATAAATGTCAATGCGGTCAATCAAAGCAACCACTATTTCATGAGACAACTCATCCATATCCTTATATTTTATAAACTGATAAATCCATGAATTAGAGCCCTGTGTATCCTCAATTACTTGTCTACGTTGCTCCTCTAATTCTTTAATGGCAGCTTCGCATTCTTTAATTTTTACAACATACTTTTCTTTCATGGAACGATATTCCTCACGGGAAATCAATTCTTCCACATAAGAATCATACAATTTCATAGATGTGTCCTGATGCTTGTCTCTCTCATTCTCTTTTTCTGTAATTAGCAATTCTATCCTTTTGAGTTTTAAAGACATAATTGCTCCTACATCAATCTGATTTGCAAGCTCATCCAATTCCACCATGACATTTATCTGATTTTTAATACTGTCAAATACTGCTTTTTCAAGCATTTCCTGTGAAATATTATGGGTAGTACACCCCTGCTTACGCTTATATGCACCACACCAATAATAATGAAAGGTTTTGTTTCCCCTCTTTACATTTCTCCTGCACATTGCTCTGCCACAATCTCCGCAGAAAACAACTCCAGCTAATGGTTGAACAATCTGTTCATTAGAAGATATACGAATATCTCTACTTAAAATCTTCTGAACCGTCTGAAACACCTCCGGCTCAATAATTGCTTCGTGGTTATTCTCAACAATAGACCACATATCTCTGCTTAATGTACGAGCCTTCTTTATTTTAAAAGAAGGTGTAGCTGTCTTGCCTTGTGCAAGTTCTCCTATATAAACGGTATTTGCAAGCATTCTGCGAATGGTCACATGATTCCATAAGCTCTCACCGGCACCTTTAAAGCCGGAAGTATAATTGCTTGTCTGTCTTTTATACTCATACGGAGCCATAATTCCATTTTTATTCAAATAGGCTGCAATCCTATCAGGACTGAACCCCTTAATTGTCATTTCAAAGATTCCCTTTACAACCTCAGAAGCACATTCATCAATTACTAGCTTATGCTTATCTTGTGGATCTCTCCTATAACCATAAGAAGCAAAATTATTGATAAACTCGCCATTATCACGTTGAATTTTAAACTGTCGTCTTAACTTATAGGAAAGTTCTCGACAATAGTTCTCATTCATAAGGTTCTTAAACGGAATCATCAGGTCATCCCCATAGCTGCGGTTACTTGTATCAACATCATCATTGATTGCAATAAAACGCACATTCATTTCAGGGAATGTCATTTCAATGTATTTACCTGTTTCGATATACTCTCTGCCCAAACGAGACAAATCCTTTACAATAACACAATCGGCTTCACCATTTTTAAGAGCTTCAACAACACTCTTAAACCCCGGTCTGTCATAATTCGTTCCGGTATATCCATCATCATAGGCTTCTTTTACAAGTGTAATATTGGGATTAGCGGATATAAAATCCATGACCAACTTACGCTGGTTTGCGATACTATCACTTTCACTCTTTCGTCTATCTTCTTTCGACAAACGATAATAAGCAATAGCTTTGTAGAATTGTTCATCTATAACTGAATTTCTGTGATACATCAAATCAACCTCCTTAATTTTACATCAGGAAGTTTCTTGATGCTCTATCTTGCGGTGACCAAACCGCTTCATTGACATATTTATTATGACTCCGATTCGATTTAAGGTCAACCACAAATGAACAATTCCCAAAACTTTCCTGTTATCCTAATCCACAAGCATAAATTGCTAACTTATCATTCAGTGACATTTCTGTTTCTGCATATCCAATACCGATTACTAATTCACCATCCGTATAGCAGTACGGATTGCCAATCTGCTCCACAAAGCTTTTCATTCTTTGCTCACACGGTAATGACATATCAATATGAACAGAATTTATATCTCTAAGTGTTGTCCTATCAACTTTTGTAATATCAATATTTCCCAAGATCGCCACTAAACTTCACCTCCGACACTTCATAGTTTTTCCAATTTGTAAAATCTAATACAAAAAGAAATGCCACCGATAGAATCGATGGCTATGTATGCCGGGAAAATCCCGGCTTGATTATGAAATGTGTTCATCCTCAAAATATTCCAGCATTTCTGCCTCTGTCGCAAAAAGTCTTACAAATCTTCCCTTATGGAACAACGCAACTCCATATGAGGTGAGTCTCCAATAAAATCCTTTCGGCAACATTTAATTATACTTATCAAATACCCCTACCTGCACCTGCACAGCTTCGGTTATTCTTGCAAGGGTATCTCTATCAACCTTACCCATGTTCTCAATAATTCTACCATAATCAAGGGCTGTCACCTGCTCGCAAAGTGCGATACTATGCTGTTCCAGTCCCTCGCTCTTATAAGCTGACACAAATACATGAGTGGGAAGATTTCTCTTTTTGTTGATTTTGGTAGACAAGGGAACAACCGTTATCACGGTACTGTGCTTGTTCGCCATATTATTACTTACTACCACCACAGGACGCATACTGCCCTGAATGCTTCCCTGATACTGCACACCTAAATCAACATATAATATGTCTCCTCGTCTGATTCTCATATCAAGACCAAAAACTAATGATTTTACCAATAGCAGAACAGTCAGGGCAGCCTTCCATATAGACATGACGTCTTATCTGCATAGTGGAAAGTTCAAATACACTTACTCCAATCGCAGCCGCATCATTCAAAAACTCCTCCAAATCGGACAGATCAGATGTAATGTCTGTAAACTTGTCCACCACAATCATCTGATATTCCCCATCAAGAAGAAATGTGATAAGCATATTGACTGCATCACGATCAATATCTCTGTCAGGACCTTTGTTAATAACAACATCATGTCCCAAGACAATTCCATGTGACATACATTTCTGTCTGGTCTTAGCAACCTTTTTACGGATATTACGCTCAGACTTATTAGAGTTCATAAATAAAATAGCCGTAGGCATCTTAACCCCGGCGTTACCTGTTACAATTCCTATATTGCACATTTTCTTGTACCTGTTCTTTCATAGATTTTTACAGAGATTACGCCGGCAGTTATCCTCTGAAATAAGAAAGCTGTCCTTCATATAATAATGTATGTGTCAGCTTCCTTATCTCAAAGGACAACATGGCACGAATGCCACATTATCCATAAAAATCAAAAAAGATTTCCTTGAGCTGATTTCTCAATCAGATCCCCCAGCCGGGTAACATACATTGGGACGGCTTCATCCCACACTGCATCTCCATCATGCCCATCCAGACGGAATCTACAGGGAGCCACTCCCGGAAAATGCGTTTCGCTGAAATTCCGGTGCTGTTCTATCTCATTATCTCCGGTTGCCAATCCGGTAGGCACAAACCTCTGCTTAGAACCTTCACAGGC
>JAFSCH010000153.1 GCA_017436865.1 Lachnospiraceae bacterium | reverse complement strand
TAACTAAAAAACATTTCGACGTATGAAGAAAAAAGTATTATTCGCAGCAGCATTTATGCTTGCAACAGTAGGTGCTTACGCACAGGGTAACGGTATCGCAGGTATCACCGAGGCTACCAACATGGTAACATCGTATTTCGATCCGGGTACCAAGTTGATTTACGCAGTGGGAGCCGTAGTCGGTCTTATCGGCGGCGTGAAGGTCTGGTCTGTATGACCGACTGCTTGACTGTTGTTTAATACTGCTTGTGACATAACATTATATATTTCTTGTTAGTCCGGCTATTCGGGGCCGGAGTTCCCAAACTACAGGCTCTAAAAGGTCGTGTTCTCGTCAGGCAAGGTTGTGTGGAAAAATACCGCAAGCCCCACGGGGCGAGGATGATTTTTCCACGACACCCGCAGGGCTTGACCTTGCTTGGACGAAAAGAACACGAGTTATCTTTGCCTGTGGTTTGGTGAACTCGGCTACGATACGACTGTTTCCTATAATATTATTTCGTGTTCCTAAAAAAATATATATGAAACAATCTTAAATGCATGAAAAAATACTAATTTTGTATTACTACATAATTTATGATTAATGACCAATTGATACTATATTATAAAAATTGATACGCAAAAATGACATTAATTGCAGCATGGGTAGGAGTTGATAACAAAAAAGAGGGTAGGAAAATATCTTCCATATATTTTGCGGCAGATAGTCGTTTTTCATGGAGATACACAAAGTCATCTTCAAAATACGATGAAGGAATGAAAGTTTTTTGCTCCCTCCAACATCCATATATTTTTGCTTATTGTGGGGATGTTTTATTTCCACTTCATACTCTTGAGAGAATAATATATAAAATAGATTGTGGTTTATTTTTCGAGCAAACAGAAGATAGTTTTATGAACAAATTATCTTCTGTTAGAGCGGAAGTTGAATCGTCACTTATAAATTACCCTAATCCCAAACCATCCTTTTCAATTTTATTTGCATCAAGAGAATCATATTATGATTTTCATTTAGGTGAAATAATAAGTGTTGAAGGCTGTATTAGTTGTAAAGAAATAATACTACCAAACAAATCCCAGATAGTATATATTGGAGGAAGTGGTAAAAGCGACTTTAAAAATGTCGAATTAGAATTAATGAAAGAACGCAATCCAAATGAGGGAACTAGTCGTTTTTGTTTCCATTGTGTAGCAAAAACCATAAAGGAACATGAAAGTCCCACAGTAGGTGGTGTTCCACAACTGGTTGGCCTTTATCGAGAAGGAACTGGAAAAATTTTTGGTATTGAATACGAGGGAGAAAGATATATTTTAGGCAAACGTATAAATTTTATGCCTGAATATTTTCATATTGAGTGGAGAAATAGTAATTTTGAGCGGATAAATCCAAAAACATTGAAATTATTAGAGGGTGCACAAGCACAACCTTTTTAAAGAAGCAACTCCCTGGCTCTCCACAATTTTCTTTTTATTTACGGGGAGGTCGAGGTGTCTGGCAACCAAAAGTTGCCATCAGGGTATGGGGACGGCCAAAAGCCGTCCTCTAGTTTTATAATCAATTGTCCTCTACGTTGGCATATTAGGATTGTCTAGCTTCTTAAATCGTTTACTCTATTATAGTGTTGCAAGATTGGTACAAAATTGTTATGTCATTTTCTATATACCAAGAAGAGTTTTTTCAAGGGTGTCTTCTTATAATTGGGAAAACAATCGTATCTTTGCACTTAGAAAAGAGTTATTTGAAAAGCATGAGAAATATAGTGTAATAAAACAAGTTAGCAATTTCTTATCCATTGCCCATTCTCATGCAAGTTCTTCTTAATGGTTTGATACTCAATGATTCTTAATCAAACTTCATCAAATATACTAAATATCACAGATATATCGTATCTTGCATAAAATTTAATACAGTCATGCGAAGCGTAATTATCTTGATATTATCAGCATTTATTCTTTCCGGATGCGCTGCAAGAAGTGTTGACAAAACACTTTACGATATAGAATCCTATATTATGGAACGTCCGGACAGTGCTCTGACCATTCTTGATACAATGGACAGAAGAATACTGAAATCAGAACGTCAGAGGGCTCATCATGCGCTTCTGCATGCGATGGCATTAGATAAAAATTATATAGACGTCAGTGATGATTCCATTGCGCGTACCGCTGTGGAATATTACTCAAAAAGAGGTCCTGAGAAGTACGAAGCCAGGTCTTTATACTACCTCGGACTGGCATATTATTATCAGGAAAAATATGATAAAGCCATTCTTGAATTTACCAAGGCTGAAGAAATTGCAAAGAAATCAGATAGTCTGTATTGGGGATTTATAAAAATGGGACAAGCTGATTCTTATGCCAAAACTCATAACGATATTGAAGAACTTAGAAGTATTGAAGACGCATATGATATTTGCATGAATCTGAAAGAAACATATTATATAAATGCAAGTAAGCTAAGATTAGCACAAGCACTTATTAATCTTGAAAATTATAAGAAAGCCGACTCTTTATTATTAGAATTAATTGAAACAGAGAATAATGATATTAGAATAAGGTTATCAGCTATGGTGACATATGCATTTAGAAACACATTATATGATGATGTGAATCATCAAAAAGCTATAAATATTTACGATACAATTATTAAGGAATATAATGGGTTATTCATGAAGAATAAAGATTATTGGGCATGGGCATATTCACTAAATCAAATAGATAAAAAGAATGAATCAAGAACATTAATAAGCGAACTAATCAAGAATGACACATCTGCAACAGCTTCATATTGGCTTTATTTGATTGCCAAAAGCAATAAATCAGATAAAGAAGCATTAAAGCATCTGGAAGAATATGATGATAAAAATACTCATGCTATATCATCAGCTCTAAGGCAATCACTTGCAACAACCCAACGCAACTACTATGAATCACAATATGAACTGACCCAATTAAAGATAAAAAACCGTACACAGAATCTTGTCATCATCATATTCATTGCACTGTGTATTATCATAACTTTCGCGTGGTTTGTAACCAGACGCATAAGACTGTATAATAAGGAAAAAGAAGATCATCTGAAATATGCAGAGGATATAAAAAGACAATTGGAAGATGCCAGGAAAGAGGATTATCCCGAGCTGAAAAGAAAATATGTAGCACTGTATAAATCAAAATTTGAAGTGATTGGTGCCTTATATGAACAATATTCCATGTCATTTGAAAAGAAGAATGCAGAAAAGGCCGTATATGAAAAAGTAGCGGAATTGATGAAAGACTTTAAGGAAGATTTTGATGACAATAAAAATCTTGAAAACATTCTGAATGACGGTCTCGACAATATAATGACAAAGCTACGAAGCGAAATGCCGAAACTGAAGGAAATGGACTATTCTGTATTCTGCCTTATCGCAATAGGTTTTGATGTTACTACCATATCATACCTCTTGAACGTCACCATGAACACAGTCTATATACGTAAAAGCAGAATGAAACAGAGTATTGATGCCGAAAATCCGCCTCATAAGACACAATTCATGGAACTTCTTAACTAAGAACAGTCTTTCAAAGCAGT
>JAFSCH010000125.1 GCA_017436865.1 Lachnospiraceae bacterium | reverse complement strand
TGACATGGCATAAATCTCCTTAGGTAATTTGTTTTAGCGATTCAATTATACCAAAAAGTCAAGATTTATGCCTTTTTTATTGGCTACAATATAGAGTTTTCAAGGTTCAATACACCTTTTGGGTGTGGGAAGTTTAAGTAAAATAATAGAAGAAGATCCTTATCATAGGGAACGTGAAAATCCATCCTCGACTGATTTGCGCTTGTATCTAAGAGAGGTCGATTATCACTGTCCTTTATGTGGTAAAGAATTACAGTCAAGGAGACAGAAAAAAGCAACTCAACAAAAATTTCAAATAGCACACATATATCCTAATCGTCCAACTATGGAACAGTATATGTTGTTGAGGTGTTTGGAACGATTAGGTGAAAGTTGTGAAGATTTTGAAAATAAAATAGCACTTTGCGTAGAATGCCATCAAACACAGGACTATCATACGATGGTGGATGAGTATATTCATTTATTAATGATAAAAAAACGTTGTTTACTTCAAACTGCACTACATGATGCAACAAATACGCTGGGACTTGAAATGGAAATTGAAGAGGTTGTGGAGAAGTTAACTAAGTTGTTAGAACCGGATTTTGCAGAATTGAATTATGAACCAGTTCCTATCGCTAATAAATTTACAAACCAAGAACTTTTGTTAAAATCTAAAATTAGTGGCTATGTGATGATTTTTTATCCTTACATACGAGATTCATTTAGAAAACTCGATGGAAAAAATGGATTCAATTTACAAATACTTTCTGAACAAATACGAGGCTGTTTCGTAAAAATGGACGGTATTTCCAAGGATAAATTTCTTGTTTTTTCCAAGATTGTTGAATGGATAAAGAATAAGACACAATCTAGTTCAGTAGAGGCATGTGAGGCGGTAGTTTCGTTTTTTGTGCAGAATTGTGAGGTGTTTAATGAGATTACCGAATAAAGTTACATCATACCAAGAAAGTGTATTAAGCAAGCTTATTGTTTTGCTCGATGTGTTATGCACGAAGGATATATCAATAATAGGGCTGTATTCCGATACAAAACAATGTTTTTCTGATATATCTGAGTTTATAGATACAGTGGATGTTCTTTTTGCATTGAACAAAATTGAATATAATGAGAATTTGGGGGTATTACATTATGTTGGCTGAGATATACTGTGAAGAATTTCATCAGAAAAAAATTGAATTTGCAAATACGCTTAATGTAGTGTTGGGCACTAATACTGGAGATAATTCTATTGGAAAATCTACATTTATGCTTATTGTTGATTATGTATTTGGAGGCTCTACGTATGCAAGAGCAAATGATATTTTAAAGAATATAGGTTCCCATGATATATATTTTAAGTTTGTTTTTAAAGGGGAAGCATACTATTTCTGTCGAAATAACATGGATTCTAACACTGTATGGGTTTGCGATGAAGAGAGAAATCATAAAAAAAATATTACTTTACAAGAATATTGTGAATGGCTTTCAAAGCAGTATAGGATTGACTTACCACAGTTATCTTTTAGAGATGCAATAGGACGATATATACGTGTTTATGGAAAAGGAAATTGTGATGAAAAGCATCCGCTTCACTATGTTGCTACAGAGTCAGGCAACAAAACGATTATTGCATTACTAAAACTTTTTGATTATTATGCTGTAATAGCAGAAATTGAAGAACAAGCTAATTTATCCAAGGAAGCTTTAAAGGCATATAATAAAGCTCAAACACTAAAATATATTTCAAAAATAGGAAAGCGAGAATATCAAAAAAATCTTTCTGAAATAGAAAGATTGGAGTTGGAGATTAACGAAATTTCTTCAGGCTTGGAACATGGGTTATTAGATGTTGATGCTGCGGCATCAGAAAGAGCAGTTCAACTAAAATCTGAATTGTCAAGAGCAAGGAGATTGCGTAGTAATGTACGTAGCAAGCTTGCCACAATAAGCGAAAATGGAAATTATATGTTTTCCAGTACAAGTGAAGATTATGTAGAGTTATCTAAATATTTCCCGCAAGTTAATTTAAAACATATTGCGGAAGTAGAAGCTTTTCATAAAAAAGTTTCTACTATTTTCAAACAAGAATTGAGTGAAGAACGAAAAAAACTAATTTCAGTAATAGAAGAGTACAATTCAATCATACAAGCTTATGAAGAACAACTTGTAGAATTGATTCAGAATCCTCAATTATCTAAGATTGTGTTACAGAGACATGCAGAAGCGTTGAATAGTATAGAAAAGATGCGTAGAGATAATTCGGCCTATGTAAAGTCTGAAGAACTAAAAAACAAAAAAAGCAAGATGAAGAAAGGTTATTAAAGATTAAGAATGAACAGTTAGGGAAAATAGAATATTTGATTAATAATGAAATGAAAAGGATTAATGATTTGCTTTATAAAGAAGAATATAATTCACCGCTAATTCATTTTTCTGATTCTGGATATATTTTCACTACACCAGACGATACGGGTACGGGAATTGCATATAAAGGATTGGTAGTTTTTGATTTAGCAATGTTGCATTTGACTCGTTTGCCTGTAGTAGTTCATGATTCGGTGGTATTAAAGCAAATATCTGATGATGCTATTGAAAATATTATGAATCAATATATTGCTTGTGGAAAACAAACAATTATTGCTTTTGACAAACAGCAGTCATATAGTATAAAGACATCAGAGTTATTAGAAAAATATTCTATTTTGAAGTTGGCTCCGGATGGTAAAGAGTTATTTGGACGTTCTTGGGGAAAGCAATAAAATGACATTGTCAAGAGTCTTTAGGTTTTAGTTATTATCCTAAATGGTAACTTGGAGAGGATATGACGCATGTTATGGTAAATGATTGATATGATAAATATTAAGTTCGAGTTGAATTAATCTTGATAGGAATTTTTTACTTTTGCGCTTATAGAAGAAATAGTATATTGAGTTTTTGGAAGAATCCAGACTAGCTGAATGCTAGAGTAAAGGAACTATAAAGTAGTGTGATGTATGATTGGAAAAATGACACCTCGATTTTTACCTATTTTGGTGGCTAAGATATACTATTTTATGCTAAGATATAATAAGTTAGGGTTCTAGGGTAAAAAACTTGGAACCTTTGAAAATACTAGGATATTCGAGGTTATACTAACTTATGCAAAGAAAAGTAAAAGTTCTATTCATTTGCCACGGCATTCTTTGGACTTAGTGGCAAGAATGTAGTATTTATGCGGGCTGAGGGCATATTTGAGGTTGGATTTGCACCCAGTTTGCACCTTTTTTTCAGACTTAAAGGCTTCAATATGACGATAAAAACTTATAAGTATATGAAATATAGTGTTGGTAGAAGAAGGTTGAAAGACACCTTCTTTTTTTGTTGCCTGAATTAAAAAAAGAAAAGCAAAATTATTTACCGTGAAATATCGATTCTAAAGTTAAAAGAATAAAACATTTATAAAATACGCAAAATAATATTGCGTTTTAAAGAAAGGAGTGTTATAGTTTGAGTATGATAAAGAAGAAGGAGTGTGTCACTATGAAGATACAGGCCGTATTGATAGATGGTTTTAAGAATCTATCTGATGTAAAAATAACTTTTGATAATATTACAGCTTTGGTAGCACTTAATAATTTTGGTAAGTCCAACGTACTTTCTGGTATTGATTTTGGATTGGCTTTTATAAAGGCATCCATTGACGATAAGATGGAGATGATGGCTAATTCCAATCTTATTCCGATTAACCAGAGTATGCAGGGCAGAAATTACAAGTTTGAGGTAGAGGTATTAACAGAGGATGCTGGACAGGAGTATCGTGTACAGTACGGATATGAGTTTGCTTGGCAGTATGATGAGGATGAGGTTCCTGAGATTGTTCAGGAGTATTTGAGAATCAAACTGGATGAGAAGGGACAGAAGTACACGCAGTTAATTTCTAGAACAGCAGAGTCAGCAATGTATAAGAGCTCCGAGACAGGTCGTTGTTCATCTAAGATAAAAGTGGAACCGACAGAGCTGGTTGTAAATAAGCTACGTGCTTATGATGAGATATACTATGCTGATATCATCAGAAAATTAAACAGTATGAAATTCTATATGGAGAACAACTTGGATGCCAAGAGTTTCTACAGACCAGACCCGATTATCCGTAAGGGAATTGGTGATATGATGATTGATGCTGAGAATTTACCACGTATTATTTACCAGCTTAAGGATAAGTTCAATGACAAGTACGAGCTTTTAAAAGATGTATATGCTCAGTTGTTTCCTGACGTAGAGGACCTTATTGTAAAACAGTACAAAATTAATGGAGCTGATAATGATAAGCTTCCAGATGATGCACCGTTTGTATTAACGAATTCTATCTACGTTTTATATGTAAAGGACAGAAACCTTGCAAATCCAATTGATTTTGCAATGATGTCGGATGGTGCCAAGAGAGTATTCATGATTCTCACCAAGATTATCTTATCCAGTGCAAGTAATGTGTCATTGATTGCGATTGAAGAGCCAGAGAACTCTGTTCATCCAAGACTTTTCCAGTCATATATCCGCATTATCAGCCAGCTTCTTGATGATTGTAAGATAATCATTACTAGCCATTCGCCTTATATTGTCAGCTATTTAGAGCCTTCATGGATTCATGTAGGTATGAATAGAAAGCCTGGAGTGGCAGAGTTCTTTACATTTAAGAAGTCGGGACAGAAGCAGTTACAGCAGGATGCAGAAGAGTTCCATATGAGCATGGGAGATTATCTGTTCTCATTATTGGCAGATTCAGAAAATAACTTAGATGATTACTTGGAGTGTGATGTGAATGAGTAAATGCCTTGTATTGTTCGTTGAGGGCGATACCGAGGTTGAATTTTACAAACAGGTAATCGCCAATGCCAGAAAACTACGTCCGAACGGAATGTTTGATACCAATATAGAGTGTAAAAGCATTAATGGCGTCGGTGGTTTCAAGAATATTGTACTGAGGAAGTTCGTAAAAGAAATCAAGACGAAGTATGATGAAGATTGTGTATATACTGTTGTTTTATGCAGGGATACCGATGTGTTTGAATTGTCACTGAAACCACCGATTAAATGGAACGAAGTAGAAAGAGACCTACGTGCCAGCGGTGCTGCTGATGTTATCCATGTAGAAGCAAGACATTCGATTGAAGATTGGTTCTTATATGATGCCGAGGGAATCATTTCATTCCTTCGGTTGAATAAGAAAACAAAGGTAACTGGTAAGGATGGATATGATAAACTGAAGCGTTTGTATAAGCAGGCAAACAAGATGTATTATAAAGGCATGAAAAGTAATGGTATGGTAAGCCGTTTGGATATTGATAAGATTGCAAATGCAGTTAAAGACCAGCTGAATCCTTTATATAAGGCTCTTGGAGTAGAAAAAAACTAAATAATGATTGGTATGTAAGAGCATGGCTCTTTACATAGAAAAAGCCAGAGGTTAACTCTGACTGATTCCCTTGCCAAAGAAGGTCTTTGGACTTATTTTTCTCGCAAACTAATAATACCAAAGAAAGCCTTCTTCTGCAAGGAGATTTTGCAAAGGAGGTATTGTGATATGGCAGTACATCATGGCGGTAAAGTCGGTAGTGCAGCTAAGAAATTAGCCAGCAAGTCAACCAGCAAGAGCACCAAGAGTAAAGCTGGAAAGACATTGGCTAATCACAAAGCGAAGTACCATTGATTTGAGTAGCTAAGAATCACAGACCTGAGCATGTCTTAAAAGGGCTCTATTTTTGTATACAATTCTAGGAGATGAAAAATATGGGTGTAAAAATGTTTGAAGCACGCTATGGTGCTGGTATTATTAATTTGAAGAAGTACAAAGATGAGATGAATGGGAAAATCTCTTGTAGGTATTACGTATGTAAAGGAGCACATAAGAGAAGTTGGAGAATGTGATGTGCATGTTTCGGCGTATTTTAGACTTACAAACAGTAAAATCAATCCTCATGCGGGTGGATGCAGATGCATTACGGAAAATGAAATAAAGGATATATATGCAGAATGTAGCAATGAAGAGGACTTAATGACGAAAGACGGAGAGTCATACATTGAGAAAACAAAGACAAATGCAGGAAATAGAGTACTTCCTATGAGTGATGAGGTTTACGAAGCCTTTAAACGTGTCATTTCTAGTAGGAAGAAGCAAAAAATCGAAAAAATCATAAATGGTTATAGTGGCTTTCTGTTCTTAAATGACAAAGGAAATCCTATGTTAGCATATCACTGGGAAAAGAAGTTTCAGTATTCAGTAGAAAAGTATAATAAGATTTATAAGGAAGAGCTTCCTAATATTACTCCGCATGTATGCCGTCATACATATTGTAGCAAAATGGCAAAAAGTGGTATTAGTGTTAAGACATTACAATACCTCATGGGTCACTCAGATGTTCAGACCACGTTGAATATCTATACTCACTTAAAGTTAGAAGATGCTAAAAATGATTTAGAAAAGATTAAAATCAGAGAAGAAATACAAAAAGAAATGAGTGTAATTGATATGGCTGAAGCGAAGCAGGCTTTAGCAAGAGTAAAGGGGCTATAAAGGTAGATTTATAGGTTTAATAAGTAGTGTGATGTACGATTGGAAAATTTACTTCTATTTTTACTTATTTTGATGGCTAAGATATACTATTTTATGCTAAGATATAATAAGTTAGGGTTCTAGGGTAAAAAACTTGGAACCTTTGAAAATACTAGGATATTCGAGGTTATACTAACTTATGCAAAGAAAAGTAAAAATCCTATTCATCTGCCACGGCAGAAAACAATAGAAGTGGTGGAAAACTAGTAAAAATGGGCTTTTGAACAATTTGACTGAAAGTTTTTACTGTAAATTTACTTATATCGAATATGGGGTTAATTTTATAAGTTGGGATATCAGATTTGAAGCAATTTCATAATGAAATATATCAATCAAAAGAATGTTAATGTGATAAAAAACAGTGACATTCTTTTTTGTTGTAAAAATGAAATGTCAATATATTATGAAGGGTACAAAAAATATAAATGTGCTGATAAGTCAATAAGTGTGTATCATTCTAAAAAATGACATGAGTGCCATAAATAACCGTGAAAAGCTCTAATAAACGGTTATTTATCTAGCTATTGCGCCTATTTAATACGTATGGATATTATTATATAATCACTTCCTTAATAAAAAAATTATTTGGAAAGGAAATGTACTATGGATATTAAAATATTTACAGAGTTAGTAAAAGAAGAACTGGAAAAGATAACGGAGTGTCATTTAGAAATTAAGTG
>JAFSCH010000152.1 GCA_017436865.1 Lachnospiraceae bacterium | reverse complement strand
GTTCGTCCTTGTTGAATTTCATGTAACACCTCCTGAGTAATTTTTTGTAGATGTGCTTACTCTTATATCTAAATGATATAGATAAACGAACCCCTTGTCTACAAAAATAGGGTAGGTGTCTACTTTTAGCTTACCACTTCAGTTTTGATGGTTTCTAGCCTAGTTGAAATGCATGGATTTCAGGTTCCGCTTGTTCAATCAAACCCAATTTCATCATCTCTTCCCTTGCATCATCCTCGCCCAAATGGGTATACACATTCATGGTTACACCAATTTCCGCATGTCCCATCAGGTACTGAAGTGCCTTTGGGTTCATCCCTGCCCTTGCCATCTTGCTGCAGTAGGTATGTCTGCAAATATGCGGCGTAATGGCCGGTAACTGCAATCTATGAAGGGTGTTATATTTTTGCACAGCACGTTTAAAATAATTCTGCCAATGTTGTGCCACCATCGGTTTCTTATCCTTATCCAGAAACAAGAATCCGGAATAGCCATCTATCATTGGTTCCTTTTTCAATTTCACTCGATTTACAACGACTCTTTTAAATGCTTCTCGCACTTCTTCAGACATCGGGATTCGTCTTGTGCCGCAAGTGGTCTTGGTAGATTCTATGACGCACTCCATATTTCTCGTTCTCTGAAGCTGGTGGTCTACGTAGATGACACCATTTTCAAAATCGATATCTCTTTTCGTTAATCCACAGAACTCACTGATGCGTAGTCCAGTGTTGAACAAGATAAACATGCCATCATAATAGCAACTAAAATGTGGGTCCTCTTTTACAAACTCCAGAAATCGTTTCTCGTCTGCCGGCGAAAGTGCTTCTCGCTTTACACTGTCATTTACCACAACCGTTGACAAATGAAACTGAAATGGATTCTTTGTAAGCATCTCATCATCCACCGCCATTTGAAACGCAGGACGTAACACTCCGCGAACCGAATGAATGGTGCTGTAACCCTTGCCATCTCTTTGCAGTTTGATTAAAAATAGTTTTGCATCTGACAATTTTACTTTGTGAATCGGCAACTGTCCA
The DNA here is from genome assembly GCA_017436865.1 of Lachnospiraceae bacterium. GTDB lineage: Bacteria > Bacillota > Clostridia > Lachnospirales > Lachnospiraceae > COE1. Next base: position 21,525 of record JAFSCH010000152.1, on the reverse strand, counting down.
AAGGGCTCTTTTTTCAGAATGTTCTGTACGAACCGATAACCCGAACGAGTGCTGTGTCTCACACCGGTCTTGGTCATCAAGTACCGTTCTACCAGCTCTAACACATTCATGTTGTCGTGCCACACACCACGAGATAAATCTTTTTCAATGTCTTTGATTTTATCTCTTAGACATTTATCTTTTTTCTTTCCCTGCGGCACTCTATCCGTTGGGATCAAGCTCCAACTATACACAGTCCTTCTTACGCCAATCACGTCTTTATACTTGTATGAGTATCTTCCAGTTGCATCCTGATATTCTCCAGGATAAAGGAGTCTACCCTTGTTATCACGTCTCTTTCCGCTCATTCTTGCTCCTTTCCAAGAAACGTGGTATAGCGTTATTCCCACTATACCACAGTTTCTTTAGTTTTTGTATCTATTTTTCACTCTACCTTGCTCGGCACTTATCCGTCTTTAAATGGCCTCTAATTCGTCCACAAACCGCTCAAATAACTCTCGCTTGATTTGTACCCGATTACCGTTCCAAAGCAGAAATTTGGCCGATTTGTCGGCTTCAATTAACTGCCGCAGTTTTCCTTCGCCTATACGAAAGTATGCGGCTGCTTCTTCTACGCTTAGCGTATATTTCTCCCAAATGGGAATCTCATTAATTTTACTCATCCATCTCAAAATCTCCTTGTTGTCATGTTTAATTTATAATTTTTTAAATCTATATCAATCTATCAGAATTCGTCCTCGACACCCCTGACATACGGGAACATTTCTTCCGGTCATGCATTTGACCTCATAGGAATTTCACCTCTCCGTGATTCTCACAGAGCCGCCCTCATTGGTTGCGACAAGATTTACTTGCTCGACCTGTGACTAGACGGAAGTATCATAATTGCTTCTGCTTGTCATCGCCTTCGATACATGTGCCTTGTATCGTCGTTTCTAAAAATCCATAGCTTGTCAGCGGCAAAGCCGACGGCAGAAGGAACAAAAAAGAAATGCTGATTATTTAGTTTTCAAGGTGCATGAGAAGCTCTTTAATACCCCTTTACTTTTCCTTTAGAAAAAATTGGTGGTTTGATAACCAAAATTTTCAGAATTTTATATTTTTATAATTTAGGACTGTATGGTTGTATTAGGGCATTAAAAAAACTCCTCACTTTACATGCCGAAAAATGTGGAAGTTGCACAACACTATATATTGAATTATTGTATTAAATTTATATTTTTTCTTTCTCTGCCTGTAATCTTTCTTTTTCTGCTTGTAATTTATTCTATTGGGTAGTTCACTAGACCTACCACTGTGACCCCACCCATAGGTCACCGAAAGGGCAGACTTTCCCCTTGGTGAAGAAATTGTTTTTTTGAAACTCCTATTGTGACCCCTAAGTTTTTCTTGGAAATTCGGCGTTTTTCGGTGATTTTTGGTGTTGTGACCCCTGCACTGACTCCTAGGAGTTATTTCTGACCCCTAAAAATTGGGGTTCAAAAATGTCCACAAATGTCGTAACGGCGGGCGTTTGCACGGCGATGTGGTAAGAGCTGGGGCCACTCTGTGACCTCAGCTCTTTCTCCTGCTTGATTTTCGACCCTAAAAACAAGTCAAATATACGTTAGAATTAAAATGTCGATTCTTTAGGTATAATCGTTTTTCGACGCAAAAACAACTTCACAATATAAGAAGTCTCTGAATATCATTTTTACCCATATTTTATTATCTTTAAAATAAACTTGATATTTATAAAAACCATTTTGTATTTCTGACCAATCAACCATAACTACCGGTATCATAACTTCCTTTTCTTTTTTTATACTCCAGCCTCTAATACCAACCACATAAATATTTCTAAAAGCCCTTGAACCCATTTCCGGCATTGGTTCATTGTTAATCATTTCTGCATACTCTAAACCTTCCCACTCTTTCTGAGGCATGAACGGCTTGATTGTATATGATATTCTTTCTGGAACCCCTTCCCATTCTTCACTATGAAAGCCCATACTTATTTCATAAGCGGCATGACAAACTGCAACTTTTCTAAAAACATTGGCTAACTTATCATCAAAAAAGGGCTGTTCAACAAATAGTTTCGCTGCTTCTTTTGCTTTTCGAACTTCTTCAAAATCTCCTTCTGCAATTTGAAAAGCATTCACATTATCGTCTTCGTAATATTCTGCCAAACACTCAATAAAATTGCTTGCATATCTTTCATCTGACGAAAAACCATTATTACATTTTGTACAAGCTGGTACAGTTGGCAAATTAGTTGGATATGGTTTCAATAAAAAAGCTTTTGGTGGACAATGTTCTCTCGTTTCTGCCTTTTCTCCACAATAAACACAATACATATAACTATTTCTTCTGAATACCACATGTGGTTCAAGTAATAAACTTCCCCAGTATTTGTTGAAATTAAATTCTTTCTCCATTTTCACCTCATCTAATTGTATAAAAGAAACACTTTCATTTTTCTAAGTTCTTTCAATAAATCTTCAATTTGTTTTGCTTTTTCTTTTGATTTAAGCAAAATTCCCATTTCGATATTGCCCTGCATTCCATGATAAGACAGATTGGCTGATGACACAAAAGATAAATTCTTATCAGTAACAAGTATTTTAGCATGAAGTGCTGCCATTTTGTCTTCTGTATCCTTTTGATACTCATAGACTTTCAAAAATCTGTTTTGATATGCCAAAACTCGTCCTAAAACTGATTTTTGTTTTTCTATATCGTTTACATACAAAGTTACATACACACCTTGTTGACTTTTATCTATAATAACATCCAACATTTCATTGAAATAATCTGATATAGAGTAGCCTGTTATTGTAATGCTCTTTTTTGCCCCTTTTACAAGCGAATAAATCACATCTTTTGTCTTTCTAGACTTCATTTTAAACGAATCTGGTGACGTAATTACCAACTCTGTTGTATCGTTATAAACAACACTACACATTTTTATACATAATGATATAATATCTGCAATTTCATCTTTGTCACAGTTTTTAAAATGTTTCTTCAATTCTAAACTAATATCAGAAAAAACATTATCATTTCCACAAATGCTGTAATCTAACACAGCATCCGCCAATAGACCTGCAATATAGTCTATTTTTATACTTGTATTCCGCATAAATCTTTCACCAAATTTCTAAAATATCCCATTTCTTCATGTTCAGGAACTGGAACAACCAACGCTCGGTCCAATAATCGATTTCCATTTTCGCATGCTGTTTCTGATATCATTGTACACGAGTGACATGCCGCACCATTTAATCTGTCGCTTGTTGGATTTTTCATAAAACACTCGGGATCAGTGGTACATGTGAGTCCTTTTTCTAAAGCCCTTTTCAATAATGGTATTAGCTTATTCATACCAGCTAACTCAACCAATCCTCCCAGCGAACCTTCTTTATCAGTAGCTCCTGTATATATTAATATTCCACACATGTTATCACTACTATAAATTCGTTCATGTAATGCCGAAGACGAATATCCTGATTGCATTGACATTTCTTTTATCAACATATGAGATAATGTATGTAATAAAACATATTCCGCATTTCTCGGCTTATAATTCTTCCATCCTTTTTTTTCACAATATGTTGCATAACACTGAGTATATTTTTTTGAGCGTTCACTCACTTTCCCAGTCTGAAGCCAAGCATTAACTTTATTTCTATTAAGTTCAATAAACACACCTTCACCATTGATTTCAACTGCCGGAAGCCATTTTTCCCCAGAACCAGTCTTTAGTTTTACAATGTGTGATTGTTCATCAATTTCTGGTTCTGGTGCTTCTAATCTAGTAAAACCGAGTAATACTTTTACTTCTCTTAATCGATGTATTTTAATTACTCTCGAAATATATTCTTTTAGGCTATCTTTAACATCTATCTCTTCCGCTTTAAAATACTTCACATCATGTTGATATTCAACTTCCTCGTGATGTGTGATTGCAGCATATTCCATCTCTTTCAATTCTGTGAATTCTTTAATATTTTTTCCTAACCTTTCATATGCAGCTGTAAATTCTTCTCTAGTATATCGTTCCGCAAAATACTTATTATAAGCAAAATCAAGTCCTGCATCCTCACCCATTGCTTCTACTAGCGTTTCTATCGTTGCACGTTGAACACTCATAATATCATTTATAGGATTTGTCCATGGTGGAATGGAAATCGCATTCCGTGTAACAGCAAAATACACGTTTGATGCACCCCTCTGACTCGGAATAACAGCCTTTTTACAAATCTTTGGTTTTGCATTAGGTCTATGAGGATGATTCCCTGAACAGGATAAACCTGCAAACTTTTCCTTTTGTATAGCACCGGACATTAGTCTTTTTGCTCCACACGAACATTCCACTCTCAATTCTGCCAATGAAGAAGTATTTCCCATTGATTTTAAATATAAATCTCCTTTACAACTTGTTTCACCATGATGCACCCACCATCTCCATGGGAAATCATCCATATGTCCATCTTCGCATACTGTAATAAATCTTGATGGATATGCCGGAAAACCACATTTAGGGCATTTCACTTCTCCTTGATTATTTTTATACTGTTCAGTATCGAAGTATTCCCTCATATCAAACAGAAATTTACACGTACTTTTTGAACACACATGATAATAAGGAAATGAAATTACTGGAACATCCTCTTTGCCACCAGTTTTAGGCATAAAAAACTTCCTAACATTCATATAATTTGCAAGTCTAACATCTCTAATTTCTTTACCTATGTTATTATGATCCCAATATTCAATATCCAACACTGTCAATGAATCATTTACTGCATCTAAAATTGCACCTGGTCCGTATGTAGTTATCAATTGATTGGGGCGAACTTCCCCTAATTTTTTATTAAATATCATCATACACCCTCCCAATAAAATACTGTAGACGACTGTTCAACATCTCTCATTGAACTTAATGTAGGCTTTTCTTTATCACCATAATATTCTCCATAGTATGTAAGCAGTCTCTTTTTATCATCTGCTACTGTGGGAACAAAATAGTATAATTTATCCGATTTAGCAATTCTCTTCCATGTACTGATAAATTCATCTATTTCTTTTTCTGTATCCACATAAGAAGAAGGTGCTGTTACTTTCACTCTTTCGAGTATCATTTCTTTTACTCGCTTTATATCTTCATTAGAGATTTCATTGATATTAGCAGCACCTCCATTGTCTGCCATTTCTTCTAATTGCAAACGAAGCAATGAAACTACTAATGCATGTAACACCCTATCCCTTGCTCTTGCCGCAAACGGTGTGGCTGTTGTACCTTCCACATATCTATACATCTGAGAATGAAATCCAACAAAGTTTTCATAATTAGACAAATCTCGCGGTCTATATGGGTTATACACTGTAAAAATGATACCTGGATGCTGACGCCCAACTCGGCTTGTGGCCTGAATATATTCAGAGTTCTGTTTAGGTTGTCCTACTACAGTCATAAGCCCCAGACGATCCACATCCATTCCAACAGCAATCATATTAGTTGCAATTACAACATCATAACAGTTTTGTCGCTCCTTTTTCTTATCATAAGATATTGCCAATTTTTCAAGCACCTGCGCGATCTCCCATGACGGAATACGAGAAGTAATTTCCTTCTTTCCATCTATGCTAATATATCGTTGTGCGGGACTATTATATTTATTTTTGACAACACGGATTCTACTTGCAATATCGTCGTCAAGAAGACGAACAGCACCGCCAAGCTCTCGAATACTGTTAAAGTACCCAATTAAGGTATAATACGGATCTATATAATCTTCAAACTCAGGCTCTTTTGCCAAATCTAATGCAGTTTGTAAAACAATAGAATATAAGCGTATAAGCGTTGTTTTAACGGATTGACCACTTGCACAAATACCTACATACTGTCTGAACGGCTTCTGCCCATTTGCTATTAATTCCTGTAATTTTTCCTCTGTTGCAGCCATCAAGTTCTCTTTTGGTAACGCAACTTCTCGAATAAAGAACGAATCTCTAGTATCAAATCCACTAGGCGGAAACTGCGCGAAATCATTTCTACCATACAAAAACTTTATCTGCTCCCCCGCATTCTTGATTGTTGCAGTCGAAACCACATATTTAGGACGAATCTTCTTACCGTTTCGTTCAATACAGCACATTTCTTCTACAACTGTTTCATATCCGCCATAAATAGTCCCCAAAGGACCTGTAATCAAATGCAACTCATCTTGAATAATAAGTTCCGGAGGATAAAATGGTTTGCACTCTGTTGTAACAGCCTTATCCAATCCTGCAGCCACATCTGGGTTGTGTCTACCCGGATGTTTTTCGCCTATCGCGATATGTCCACATCTCGAACAAAATCTGTCTGTTTTACCAAACAACAAACCCACCTGTTCGGACCAAGGTAATCTTGCAAATTTATCAACCGTTGAAATAATAACAGTTGGACATTTTGCATAGATTTCTTCATCCACTAGATATACAGGAATTGTTCTTCCCGTTCTCTTTGAAAACATACAAAACTCATCAGAACAGTGAATTTGAACTGATTTACCTTTTTCATTTATTATGTAATCATCACGTTCTATCTGCTTACCGCAGTAAGGACACTTGATAATCTGCTTTGTCAGCTTGCGTAAAAATTCCTTTTTCTTGAACTGGTCAGTATCACTATAATCACTAAATTTATTTGGTGTTACATTTCCTCCAACCCAAAATCCAATTGTAATTCTTTCCTTGCCATACAACTCCGTATTTTTTTCTCTTAACTGTTCCATCGCAACAATAAGTCGCATTAAACGATCTCTTTGTTGTGTAGTAAGTAATCTAAGAGTATAGCGTAAGAATACCGTCACTCCGCCATCTTTTTCATATTCATTTTCTTCCTTGGCTGTCAATCTACGATATGCAATCGTAAATGCTATCAACCCCAAATATGCCTCTGTCTTACCTCCTCCTGTAGGAAAATATAACAAATCAACAACTTCTCTTTCTGGTGATTCGCCATCCATAATTCCACACAAATTTAATAACACAAATGCTATCTGGAAAGGTCTCCACTCACTATGGTCTTTCTTTCTACCTTTCTCAGGCATATCTTTCATAAAATCAGTCAGATTACAAGGAATTCCACTTCCATATTCTTTAGAAAATAATGTAATACTTCTCTGCAAATACATCGCCTGATTCATGAAAACAAAAGCTTGATAAGCCTTGTCATTATTCTCAATCAAGTCGATACCTGCATTCATTCTTCGATTTGCATCGTTGCACTTGTCTATGATAGTTTGTCCTGTCACACTAAACTTTTCATCTTGCATAGAAACATCATTTACTAAAACTTCTGTAATCCAATTTCCATACATAGATGTTAACAGGCGTAAGTTGTCTATTACCTCTGCCTTTTTATTTGGTGAACCCATTTGTAACATAGAAAATGCATGCTCTGGCATTTCCTCTATCTGTGCGCTTACGCTTGGAATTTCATAATCTGGTATAAATGCCGTTCTTACTGTTGCTGTGTTAACTTCGTCAATCACAGTATCCCACGTTGCAGCACATCCTCTACCTCTTGCATAAACAGGTCGTCCCTTATAGAAATACTCATCCTCAAGTTCTACCTTTCTACACACATATTCCGGCACAAAAATTGGATTCATCAAATCATCCGCAATGAGCATTTCTACTTGGAACATAACTTTTTCATATTCTTTCTCTTCACCATCTGATTTATCATTATTGTGAAGATATACAGATATCATTTTATGTCTATTATCCAACTGCATTTTCATTACATAAACATATATATTACTGTTGGACTCTAAAGTAATCATTTCAGAACGCTTTCCATTGTGTAATTCAATTTCCACAACATCCTGCATTTGTTCTCTAACATACACTGTATGTTTCTTCTTTTTCTTATTTTCTGCATCTTCTTCCAAAGTTCCATCAATAACTTCACCTTGGATCTGCTCTGCATGATATTTCCCCCAGTTGATGTATGCATTTAATTTGGATACATCATCAGCAACATAAAATGAAATACCTATTGAAGACGGTTTTTGAAATCCACCTTTGAATCTATCTTCTGGCTCCTCCTCTTCAAAAATTCCCGCTTCCATAGTTTCACCATCAGCATCGAATTTTTTCTCTGTAAACTCTACATCGAAGTAATTCTCATCCTCCGTTACAGCTGTATCTGCAGGATATAATAATCCCGTAATATAACTGCTTGTCGGTACTTCATGAAGTTCTTCGCACACAGAAGACGGACCTATCAAATCTTTCCTAACAGCCTCCAGTATCTTCTGGCGTACAATAGCATGTTTAAAATCTTTTATATCTGCCATTTACAGCCTCCCGTTTTTATTCTTCTACCGAAATTGGCACCGCTAAGCCAATCACATATTTTAATGTGTTTCCAACAACAATTTTGTCTCCTAGAATCAGTCGATATTCCCATACTTTACCATCCGCATCTACTTTAGATGCACACTCGCACCACTTCACTGCAGCTTTGGCCTTTTCTTGTACTTCTTCAGATTCTGTCTGATTAGCAGCCTTAACTTCTATCATGTATTTCTTATCCTTCGTTTCGACTAAAAAATCCGGATTATATTGTTTTGCTGCTCTATAGAACAAGCCTAACTGGTTAAGTGGCGGTTTAATAAAGCGTACAACTTCATCATCTTCTTCCAAAATCACAGACAAACGTCTTTCATCATCGCTATCAAAAGCATTCTCCGGATAGTATGACTTCTTGTATCCTTCGAATAAATAGTGCTTGATATTCTTTTTGTCAGGCACTTCCTTCTTGAAATGAAGCCTTCCATCCGCTTTCATATTTTTTACAAATGAGCCAAATACGATAAGATCTTTCTGTACCTTGAACACAAACTCCGTACTTTCTTCTTTTGATGCGTATATCTGACTTCTCAAATCATTTACAATAACAGTTGCATATCTTCTAACAATCTTCTTTTTATCCTCATCAGAACCCTCTATCAAAGCTAAATACTGGTCTACCACATCTAATATGAATTCTGCGTCGTCAGAATCAAATTCCGGAATACTATCCAAAAGTGAAACTGCCAACATATTTTCCGGATTTTCAACAATCAGCGCATCTGCATCAAGCACTTGCAACAATTTGTCATTAATGGTGTCATATCTCTCAATTCGTGATGCTGCAATATCAAAATCTTGAATTGTTCGCTTCACTGTAAATGGCTTAAATTCAATAGTAGAACTGTAACTGATTCCAATTTTAGGCACAGAAATAGCCACTTTTTTCAGTTCTTCGACTTTCTTGATAAATTCCTGCTTTGCATAAGGAAGTACATTTTTACTTCCTGAACTTTTCTGAATATCAATTTGTAAAGTCGTATTATCTGGCTGTGCTACTGTTATTTCGTCAGGTACAACTCCGCTATTATTAGACTGTTGTTCCGCCGTCACCTTTGTACTTGAACTTTCATCAGTAGCTTGATCTCCAAGCATATCAAAAATAGACATTTGTCCGTTATTTTTATCCGTTTTCTTCGTTGTCGTAGCTTTCTTTACAAATGCTTTTTGATACTCCTCATAAAGACTCTCTAACGCATTTTGATTATTCAAGTCTTGATAAGATTTGACACCACTTTCTTTAAGTGCCTCATCGAACAACGATAACTGCTGATTCTCTACTGCCGGTTCAACTTGCACAGTCTTTGTATCAGGAATTTCTTCTTCATCCAGATTTCTTTTTTTAAATACCGGATTATTTTTAATATCATCGATAATCTCGCGGTAATGGTCATGCGCCACTATATCAAGCGTATCTAATTCTTCAATCCCTGTGATTTCACCAAACGGCAATCTAAGTCCTCTTCCTATTGTCTGTAATGCTAATATGTCACTCTTTGCAGCGTTCAACGGAATAATCGTAAAGAGGTTGTTTACATCCCATCCTTCTTTCAATTTATAGACATGCAATACAATCTCTATAGGATTCGTATTCTTTTCAATTGTTAATAACTTTTGAATATTCTCTTCTGTTTCCGTACCACTAGTACTAGAATCTATTTCTATTACTTTTCCAACATATCTTCCACCAAAAAATGAGTCCGAATCAATCTTATCTTTAATCTTCTTGGCATGAGTTGTATCTTTACATGCCACTAAAACAATAGGTTTTACCTGCTCCAATCCATTTTCTACACAGTACTTATAAACGATGGATTTTCTTCTTTCATGAAGCTTAATTCCATCTTTTAATTTCATTTCTTCAATATCATCTTCCGAATATCCAGCAGTGTTAGTTCTTCCCATAACCACAGGAATTTTCAAAAACTTACCTGCTCCTTCTTCTAATCCATAATGATAAATGATATTTTTATTGGTACTCTTAGGTGTTGCTGTAAATTCCAATCCAAGTACAGGATTTAAGTAATTAATAGCCACTTTTGATGCCGGTGCATAATATCTATGTGCTTCATCCATGCAGATAACTAAATCATCGAAGGAACGAAGTACTTCTGCAAAAGAACCTCCCAAGTTCTCATTAAATTTGTGGAACTTGAATTCCAAATCACCACGAGTAAAAATCTTCGATATATTAAAAATAAAAATTTGGATATTCGAAGTCTTCTCTACTACCAACTCCTCCTGTACATACTTCACCGGATATGATAAATAATTCTCACCATCATATACCTTAGGTCTCCCCATTTCTGCTTCAAGGCCCTTAAACATATACTTTGGATGTCCAGGCACAGATTCTCTACGCATCTTGTCATAAATAGTATTTCCCGGCGCAAGAATGAAAAAATGCTTATATCCTTTTGTCTTGTACAGATAATAAATACAAGCCCCCATCAAACGTGATTTACCAATACCTGTTGTCATATCAAAGCAAAAAGATGGAAAATCAAATTCTTTATCCACTGATATATTGTGAGAATCTTGGCAATTCTCTGAAGCAATTTTTTCTGCATCTTCCTTGGCAACAGTTCGATACTCTATCTTAGAACTGATTGCATCAAAATATTTTAATGCTTCGTACTGAGGATCACGCAAACTCATAGCCCATTTGATTTTATCCACTGAACTCATTATTCCTGCACCTCACTTTCAAAATTGCACTTTTCTAATAAATCTTTCGGTATCTTCTTTACTTCCACATTCTCAGGCAACATCATATCCGCTTGATTCTTCTTACAATAAATCAGTAGACTCTGTCTTTCTCCCAATGTTTTCATAACCGACATCACATACTTTGTATTCACAAATTCTTCTGTAATATGGATAAATCTGTTTTCCGAAGAACATCCATTAAACTCACCTGATAGTGCATATGTAAATCCTTCTATCTTACAAATTGCTTCACACACCATATCCCAAGTATAGGTTGGATTAAGCTGATAAATCGGCAATGTAGAATTCTTAACAAGGAGCGGTTCAGCAAGTTCGTAGAATTTGTAGCCGCCTCCACCTTGCCAGTTAACATCCTTAGATATTCCTGTTTGTTCTCCACTTACAACATTGTCTAATCTATTTTTACACAAAGAGTACGCATGATCTCCTAACTCAATTCCAATCCATTTTCTATTCATTTTATGTGCAACTGCTGCCGAAGATCCTGATCCAAGAAAACTGTCAAGTACCCAATCACCCGGTTTAGAGAAATGTGAGAAAATCATTTTTAATAATATTTCTGGTTTCTTTCCTCCTCTAAATTCCGCTCCACCTTCATGTCGACAATTTCCAAAATTTGCTGCATAATCGAAAAATCCATTAATAGGAATCTCTTTTGTTAATTCTTCTTGATTCAACTTGTCCAACGGCACCCCTTGATAATACTTTCCTTTAGTTGCTCCTAATCTGTTCGGTCCTGTAAAAAACCTATAATCATACCTATCATCGCCAATACCATACACTTTGTATAACACTCCAAGACCATCTTCTTCATATCTTCCAGTTAGATAATCCCGGAAAAATCTTCCCGATGAATTACCATCTAAAATTGTACCCGATGCCCAGATTTCCTTTAAACCATATTCTGACCCTTCTTCCTCAATAATTTTGTAACTACCTTTATTATAAATTTCTACTTTTTTTCCGCCCAACTCTATTGTTCTTGTGGGATCCTTCAATGTTTCAATTCTATACACAAACTTTTCAAATCCGCTATTCACCTTATCTAAAATTGGTTGAGCATTACTACTTTTCCTATATACATGAATGTGTTCGATTTCCTTATGAAATGCCATATCTTGTTTTAATGTCTTTTCTGGATATCTAACTCTAATATAAATGGTTGTCAAATAATTCTGTCTTCCAAATATCTCATCCAACAAAACCTTTAAATATGCTCCTTCTGAATCATCTATATGACAACACAAAAAACCATCATCATCCAAAAGGGTATGTAATATCATCAATCGTTCTCTCATCATTCCCAGCCAAATACTGTGTTCGAGATTATCATCATAATATTCAAACGCAGAACCCGTATTATAAGGAGGATCGATATAAACACACTTGATTTTTCCAGCAAAATCATTTTCCAACGCCTTAAGTGCAAACAAATTGTCCCCGTGTATCAACATATTCTCCGCATCAGGATCTCCATACGATTTTGATTTATCTTCAATCAAAATTCGCGGTTCCAATTTTTCTTCTTCATATTTACCAACCCATGTCAGTTCTAGCTTTCCTCTTTTTTCCATGGTATCCTCCTAAAATTTAATTACAATCTTTGTTATAAACTGTGATGTTTTTAACACCCTTTCCTCAAATTCCTTTTGCATTGCATTTGCCTCTGCCTCCAACGATGTCATCTCGTCATGGAACAATTCTATCATTTGTTTTTGTTGCTGCTCCAACAACTCCATCTGCTTTTTCAACGCGATCTTTTGCCTAAAATCTGTTTCTGCAGTATATTTTTCTTTTATAGTATCAAGTTCTGAAGAATTCTTTGCTCTTAACACATATTCCTCTTTTCGGAGCATCAACCAATTAGATAACTTATCCTTATTTTTTTGAATTAGTTCTTGCTTTGAAGTTATATAGCTTTGCTGTATATACTTTGTAACCATATCTATGTAGGATAAAACCTTCTGGTTATCCGGAGTCCTATCCTGCAATTCGTTATCTTGAAGCTTATCGCACAACTCTCTTGCCAACAGGTCACTTACTCCGTACAATTCCCCTTTGCTGTCAATTATCTCGAAAACAACTTCTCCCATATCTGCATCTACGCTAGATACTCCTAATAATAAATATCCATGTTTAATTCCCGGAATATCTAACACTCTATCCGTTTCATAATATAAAGGATAGCTAACCTTACCATGTTCAATGGTCTTATTCATCCAATATTCACATTGTAAATCATATTGTGCTATTTCCTGCAGAATCTGATTAAACCCTTGTTTTTTTTGCTCCTCTGTTTTATAAACAAACAGATTCTTCAACTGTTCCATCTTCTTATTTCTCTTTTTATCAAGTTCCTTTTCTAATGCCTTGAATTCCTTAGCAAAATCAGAAGCTGTTTTACATTCTTGGTAAATCTGCGTTACTCGCTTCTCAAAATCCGCACCACTCTCTAAAAGTCCAATAGCTTTATCCGATGCACCAAATACACCTTGGAAGAGTTCAAACTTTTTAGATAATATCTCATAAACACGCTTATCTGCAACATTCTGTGTATTAAGAAGATTTATTACTACAACATCATTTTTCTGACCATAACGATGGCATCTTCCAATTCGCTGCTCTATCTTTTGTGGATTCCAAGGTAAATCATAATTTATAATGGTATTACAAAATTGTAAATTCAAACCTTCTGATCCAGAATCTGTTACAAGCAGAATCTTATATTCATCTCTAAACGCCTCTACAATAGCATTCTTTATTTCAACATTTCTACTACCTAAATATTTTCCATAATTTCTTGCTTTCCATGCCTTGTAAATTTGTTTGGTAATATTGTCATTGGCATTACCATTAAACTTGAGAATCTGCCCCTCATAACCCGTAGTTGACAATTCATCAAATATATATTGCTGCGTTCTTATAGACTCTGTAAAGATAACTATCTTTTGTGCAATACCAGCCTCGCTCTGAAATGTAAATGCTTTTCCAACTGCCTGCTTTAATGCTGTCATCTTTGCATTTTTATTTATACTTTCTGCTTTATATATAATAGCTTCTACTTCTTCTATTTCATGCTGAATGAATTCATTCACCTTTTCTCGCGTGTATAATTCATTCTGCTTACTTTCCCCATCTGTTTCAATCTCATCATCATCAAAGAAACTCAGGAAGAAATCGATACTTTCATCGGCAGTTTCTTTTCTTGTCGTTTCCTTTAGTATCTCTAACCTTGCCTTTAACACTTTAAAGGTTTCTGCAACTGCCATACTAGAAGACGCAAGTAATTTTCGTATTACTGACGTAATCAGTGTTCTGTGTGAATTTGGCAAAGCATACAGTACTTCTTTTTTGAGGTAGTTATTAATCATCACATACAATTCAATTTCCAAAGGTGACAATACAAAATCTATCGTCATTCCTTTTCTTTCTGAAAATTGAATATACTCTGCTACTTCTTTACGTAATGTCCTTTGTATCACTGTACTTAAACTATCCTTAAGTGCCAAGTAGTTCTCATTTCTCATATATTTGTCTGAGAATACGGCTTTGCTATAAAAAATGCGTTCATCAATGTATTGAACCAATCCATACATATCGAGCAAAGTATTCTGCATAGGCGTTGCAGTTAAGAGTATCTTAGGAATGCCTTTCGTTAGTTCATATAAACCATTAGCCATTTTTGAACCACTTTTATGAACATTTCTCAATCTATGTGCTTCATCAAATACACAGAAATCCCATGCTACTCTTCCCAAATATTCTTTTCTTTTGGAAGCGAAATGATACGATACAATAATTACAGACTGCTTTTTCTTTATCTCTTTCAGATAGTCATCCCAATTCGCACTATCTACAATTAGTGATACTATATTAAACTTTTCTTCTAATTCCACTTGCCATTGTTTTCTAAGGTTAGAAGGAATAATAAGCAATATTTTATCTCTTCCACTCTGTAGTAAATACTTGATTACAAGACCTGCTTCAATCGTTTTACCAAGACCAACCTCATCGGCAAGGATGACACCACCTGATTCTAATGATGAAAGCACAAATGAAAATGCCTCTACCTGATGTGGATTAATATCAATATCCGACATCTGTAAGCAACTATATGGATTTTTCTGCAATTCTTGCTGCTTTAACTCCGCATAAGTAGCTTCTACTATTCCCATTTGCGTTTCTCCTTTACTTCTTCGTTAATTGTGCCTTAATCTTTTCTGCTATTTGTTTTGCCATCATAGGTGGCACTGCATTTCCCACCTGTACAAATTGTGCTGTACGAGGACCTTCAAAGTAATAATTATCTGGAAAAGATTGTAACCTCGCTGCTTCTCTGACTGTAAGCGACCTATGTTGATTAATATCTGGATGTATAAAATAATGACCGTCCTTTGACAAATGAGCTAAGATAGTATGGCAATAATCCATGTCCCCTTCAACTATTTTAAAACGGTCTACAAAGGACGTTCTATTTTTATGACTCTTTAATGCATCTGGTAAGTCATCATATTTGAGGCGCTTATGTTGTTCATTTTTAAACCACAATTCAATGACTCTTTTATAAATTTCTATATCTTGTTCTGTATGAGGTCTAGCAATATGTCCTGTCAAGACATCTGTTTTTTCACGAATGCCATTTTTCTTTACATAACTCTTTACTTTTCTCATATCGTCAACATAATACTCTGTCGCTTCTCCACCTGGTTTTAGTGGTGTCAGATCTCCTAACAAATCATTAACCAAAGCATTTCTATCAACAACATCAAAAGTCGGATATTGATATCCTGTTCCTTTTAACCAGCCCACAATAATTACTCTTTTTCTACTTTGTAACACACCAAAATCTTTAGCATTTAATTCATGTGGTTCTATTTCATATCCTACTTTTTTCATGTACATTTGTAGATTCTTGTATATTTGACCGCCTCGCGCAGTTTTAATACCTGCCACATTTTCAAAAACAAACATCCGTGGCTTATACTTTGTCAAGAACTGTACATACATTTTGTACAATTCATTTCTCGGATCATCCTCCATTGCCACAAGCATATGACTACTTTGTGCTCGTCCTACAAGAGAATATGCTTGACATGGTGGCCCTCCTACTATAACATCAATTTCTTTTATTTCTTTTTCTGCAATTATTTTATCTATACTCTCAAAAATACCTTTAATCGTGGCCACAGACATCTCTTTATTAATTACAGTTTTGAGTTCTTGCTCTGGAACCAACTGTAACAATTCTTCTCTTGTTATTTCACCTTTCTCATATTGATAATATTTCTCTATTCCTCCATGTTTCTTCAAATAAAAATATGCTATTCTTGTTTGTATCGTTTTTGCTGCATATTCATTCATTTCCACATGCGCAACTGGTTCAAATCCGCTTTGCATAAATCCCTCTGAAAGACCTCCTGCACCCGCGAACAAATCTATATAATTTAGTCTTCCCGTCTTCATAATCTTTTGCACCTCATTGTATCATATTTGCCGTCCAAAAAACCGGACTCATTATTCTGACAGGGACATTTTCTCCAACAGATCATAACCTTTGTCTAAAATAATATAGCGACCTTTTGCATGAGCCATCTGGATATATCCTTCTTCAACCAATTCTTTCATTAACTGATTCGTTTTAACCTTGCCACAGTCGATAAGCGCAGCTATCTCTTGTTGATTCAACGGACATACCTTTTGTCTACCAATTTCAATTTGTTTCTCCTTTAAAACTATTAATATTTTTGTTTTTTCATTAACAAAATTCAAAACGTCATTCATATACTTTACCTCTTACATTGAAAAACATATCAGTTTTATTTTGATACCATTTTATCATCAATGTGAAAATTCATCAACGTTTATTATGTATAAGTTTTTGTATTTTTTCTTATCAATTTTATATCGTCACCCCAAAACTCTATCAAAGTCCTCTGCAATCTGCTAAATACTATCTATTACCACTATATAATGGCTTTATATCAATCTAAAACAGCATTTCAGTAATAACAGAATTTTATTACTGAAATGCTATTCTCATGGTTTAATCCTCTTCTTCGCCCCGCCATGTATAATGGTTATTAAAGCTCCGTCAGCCTCCCCGAATGAATACCTTTTAGCATCTTCAAACCATCCAATTGCATATTATTCCTAGGCGGTGTCCCATACAAACTTATATAATACTTCTCGTTTTTTATATGCTCATAATAATTACCTAATTCCCATGCACACCAAGGTCTCACATAATAGCTTCCGCCTAAATGCAACTCACTATTTACAGATCTCAAAAATAAAAATTGCTCAGATTGTGCTAAATTCTCTCTTAGCTTTTCTTTCAATACTTTACCATCTTTCAGATAAGGGTTGTGCATCCAGTCAATATATAATTCTATTCCTTGTTCCAAAAAAAAGAAATACAACGCCCCTGTATATAATTTATCAACATATGCATATGACAGAAATACTTTTGTATATTCATTTTTATCATAAGACTTTTTAATTCTCTCTATATAAGCTTCAGCATAGACCTCTTTTTGCTTTGGATAAATATACCTATTAGCAAAAAAATCCGAAATATCTTTTATATGCTTATCGTTAAACTTATTTAGTCTTTTAAGCATCCTTTCAAAAAGAACTCTCTCTTTTTGTTCTTTTCCAATTAATTGTTGTACTTCTTCTATAAACGGTTCTATTTTTAACTCTTGTGGCAAATGCATTTTTCTTACATTACTAATATTATCCTCAAAAATATCGCGAACTCTATACTCTGAAGAAAAATCGTCCCTATAAACTTTATATATCAACTCTTCTTGTCTATCTTTATGTTCCTTGAGAAATATTCCTTCTAACTTTTCTAAAAATGCCAAGTTTATATCCAATAAAGCTCTTACCTTCGTACTTATACCTATCTCCTGTGATTTAGATGCCAAATATCTATATACTTCTATTCTGCTAATATTTTCCATTTATCTCTTGTTCCTCCAACATTTTATTTAGATAACATCTTTGATAACTTAATATTTAAGCCTTTTTACATATACTCTAATACGTTGTTCTTATAATAACCTTCTTTATATTTGAAATTATTATTTTATCAGAAGAATCTCCCTATATTCATAAACACTTTCACATTAGACTAAATTAATACTATAGAGTCTTTATAATTTTATCCTTTGTTGTATTTTCTCTATGCTCAAATGCAATATTTATATCAGCTTGTGGATACTTTAAAAAATCTTCCCACGTTACTACATATATATAATCGTTCTCAATGTTACCTTTTAAAATCGGGAAAAGATTATTTTTATCATAATAATCATATGAACCATTTTCGTCTGGAAGAATAACAGCAAGTATAGCATTATTATGACTGGTTCTATCGTTACGAGTAGTTTCACGAAGAGAATATGCTATTTCCCAAGGAATCCATTGTGATCTCTGCCATTTCCCCGGCTCTCTCATATTAGGTGAAATCAATACAATGGTAATTGAACTATCATAAATTTTGTCTTTTAAATGACTCCAGATTTCTTCCTCAGACCACGAAGATATATCCTCATCACTATTTTCTCCTTTATATACATCCTTACTAGATAATACATTTTTTTGAATATAATCTACATAATCACATGGCCATGTAGGTTGAGTGACATTTGGCATTTTCTCAACGTCATAATCTTTATATTTATATGAAACGAATACTTTATATCCCATTATATAACTCCTTTCATTTTTAAAATAAACACAATGGCTAAAATTGCAATCATTACAGGATAAAACAACCAGACACTCGGAGACTTGATGCAATCCCAAACTCGTGTGTTAGCTATTTTATTGTTTTTTGAAAGTTTCATAGAAAAATCCACTTCATGCTTCCCTATTCTTACTTGTTCATAAAGATAGCGATATTTTTTCTCCAACTTTAAATAATAGACATCCAAACACGCAAACAACAATACGGGTATAAAGGATAGTCCCAAAATCAAATTATTTACCTCGCAATAAGTTAGCGCCGCAATCCCTGCAACAATCGTGGCAGCAAAACCTTTAAAAATTGCTGATATTGTAGACATTCGGCAAATTGGTTCTTGAAGCATTTGTAAATAGGTCATTTTTTCACCATTCATTGGTATTGGTTCTTGAATCACTTCCTTTTTCGATACTGGCTTTGGGAGATATGAATTGCTTTTTAATTCTATCCAATCAATGTCCCCCTCCATGTTTTTCTGTTTCCATGGCTCACTCACATATCTAACATGAAATTCTCTCATTCGATTTTTTTCATCATAATATTTTAATCTAATTTCATCAAATTCATATTCTTCTGAATTTTCTCTTTTAGGTGCACACATGAACGTTCCATATATCTTTCGAATACTTTTCGCATCAACCACAAAAGAATATGTTTGATTTTCCCCTCCATATTCCTTGCCATTCTCATCATTCCCAAACTTACCAACTTGTATCATTTTATCTATGTAACGACCTTGATAATACAAATTAATTGAAACATCACGAATAACGTTAGTAGTATTTGTTGTATTTTGCAATTCAAAAACCATAGGAACTATAAACACCTTACTACCATCTGTTGCTCGAGCAACGCCGAACTTATCAACATCCTCCTTTCCACCACTTGTAATGCGATAGAAAATTTTTAAACTTCCTAACTTATCCCACATTTTCTCTGCAATCAAAACACACATACTCGCAATGAATCCAATTGCACCACCAATTAAGCTTGAAGTCCAATTCATTATTACACCCCTTTCGTAACACAGTTTATTGATTTTCATATGATATATCAATACAAAAAAACAGGGCAAACCAAGAGCCCTTTCGCGCCCTTAATCGCCCTACATTGATAACCTCGTACTTATTTTAACACTTTAATAAGCAAAAGTCGACAAATATTTACATTTTACCCAACTCCTAAGTACTTCACTCGCCACACCACGCTTCTTCACACAATTTTGTCCTAATCCTGTCCTAAACTCTCCCACCAAAACCCTTAGCCCTCTTGAAAACACTGGATTTATTCTCTTATTCTCCACTCCTGCCGTGGCAGATGAATAATATTTTTGTCATGTTATTATATCTCCTTGGTTGCTTATTTGTTTTGTTTGGTTCTGCCCACGAAGCCTGTGGAACTTAACATTTTTTTAGAATATCATACTTCATTTTCATAGACAACAAAAAACCTCTTGAATGTTTGTGTTCTACACGCAACATACAAGAGATTTATAAATATCACCATGTCATTTCATTGATATGCTTCAGTATCCTTCTTATTTTCTGATTATATTTATTATAATGCTTTCCCTTTAAATGCCTCTTCATCGATACATCAGTTTTTCAATCCACTCTTCAGAAACATCTCCATTCATTATTTTTACTTGAATTTCTATCTCCACCAAATCCATTGGAGTATCCTTTTGATGAAACCAATAAAATTCCCCTGGCACATTTGCAAATCCATTACAATGTCCATAAACAAAACCATTATTATGCAACCATGTTTCCATACTTTCTTTATTTTCAAATACTAAAAATTGTTCTTTTTGAGTTTTTAATTTAATTGCTTCAAGTTGTTTATGACGCAAAATAAGAATAAAAACTTTTTTATCTACCATTGTCATCTATTTTTTTGTTCCCTTCATAATTAGTTATTGCTTTTTTCCGAAATGTATAATATAATATACACAACAAGGAAGTCGGAAGGTGAGTGCACATCACCCGCTCCGGCGAAAATTTATTAATGAACTACAAAATGTAGCCGTTCCTAAACTTTACCAGAGAGCAGGACGGCTACATTTTATTTTTCATATTTAGAATAGATACAATCAATAACGCTACAGTTAATATTATTGAAAATTCCTCATATGTACTCATAAACATCATCCTTTCTGCTAGGCTCAGAACGGATGAAAGCACGTCCTCCGACTACCCAGTGGGTAAACAAAGCCGTAGCAAACGCCACGGCTTCATTCTATATTAGTGCCTACATTACAGCCGCGAGGATTACCTCCAGCCAACCGACTTAACGCTTTAACCTGCTTCGCGGATTTCAACACATTCCTATGTCTAAAAGAAAGTTCCCAATTTACTCATAACAATTCAAAGATAAAAATATTGGCAGTTCACCTTTCACGGTTCAAACAAAATACAAAACAGTTAAATTGGATATGTTATTTTTCATCCATAAACCCAACTTTATACAAAGGTAGGATTCGAACCTACGACAACATGATTCCTAGTCATGTGTGAAGTGGTAAGCTAAAAGTAGACACCTACCCTATTTTTGTAGACAAGGGGTTCGTTTATCTATATCATTTAGATATAAGAGTAAGCACATCTACAAAAAATTACTCAGGAGGTGTTACATGAAATTCAACAAGGACGAAC
>JAFSCH010000101.1 GCA_017436865.1 Lachnospiraceae bacterium | reverse complement strand
TCCTTTGTGTAATGTTGTTTGTGGTGAACTTATTATATCAAAGATTTGGTGCTATTTTTATGTCAATACACCAATTTGTTAAATTATTTTGCTTGAATTATTAAGCGTATTCTCCAACTTTACTAGTGGGAAAGTTGAGTACCTAATAATATTTGTTTCTCAGAATAAAGAACTTTTTTCCATATCTTACATATGGAATCCATCCTTGCTACTCTGCATAACTTATATAATCTGCTACATTCCTCAGAATTGCAAAAAACCAGCCACATCACTATTTATATAAATATTATATATTACTTCTTTTCTTTCTTTTATTTGTAATAATGCATTCAAGCAACAATTAAACATTTCTATCTCACTGTTTTATACACTTTTTCTATCTCTTATATACCAATCCACTCCTTAGGAATTATTGTTTTTCTCCAATTTTTTGGATATATCACTATCTTATTTTTATTCGAATTGAGGTAAGCCGCCCAATAACTAAATGTACTATTAGCAATTATATTGTGTTTACAATGTTTCATAATAGCCATCTCTTCATAATCAGCAAAATGTGAATTACTAATATAAATTTTTTTTCCTTGTATGTCTAAATTCTCTTGCACCCAACTTATATCATCTGAGAAAACTAAATACTGTGGTTCATGTACCCTTCTTTCTATCCACTCTATTGCGTTTCTATAGTATGGCTTTTCTGATATATCTCGTGACAATCTTGTAAAATCTCCTCTACGAACATGAATACTAACTGTATTTTGCTTCTCTAATTCCCGCTTCAAATATACTGGTAACTTTATAGGTTGTGCTAGGGTAAATTCTTTTCTCAAAATATCTAAAATGTCATTGTAATAATTCAAATTAAAAAAATATCCCTCAAAATATGTAGGTAATACAAATCTATCATTTAAACATATATTTTTTGTCTCTTGCATACACTCATTTCTATACTGCCATATCCACATATTGTTTATAGCTAATGATGATACTACTGTGTTTTTTTTATTGTTTGTTAAGTAATTCCATCTTGATAAAACTCTCTTATCCGCAATGGGTAATGTTATTTTATACTTCGCTAACCCATACTCTCTAATATCATAATTCTTTATAAAGCGTGGAGTTTCTCCTCTATTAATAATATCTTCATGATTAATAAATCGTGTATCTAAAAACACATCTTTTTTTGTTATCATTTGCAGTTTTTTCGCAAAAGCATACTGAAACATTTGATTACCAAGTCCATCTGTTATCTTCACCACATGCATTTCATCTACAACTCCCATTGCAACTTTTATAAAATTTAAATTTCATACAAAATATCTTCTAATGAAAGAATTGGACAACTGATGCTATCTCTCAAATTTTCTTTTATTTCATCAAAAAAAGAAATTGCTGTCACAATAATTGCATCAACCTCATCTGTTACATCCTCTGGCAAAACAATGTTTATATCTGAGCAAATTTCATATGTATTTTTATCTATGCCATACATTATTTTCACTTCACTATTATACAATTCATTTAATAAAGTTTCTCCTACATAGCTCATCCCATATACTGCTATATTTTTATATCCATTCTGTATAAAATATGACTCCAAACATTTTCCATCTTGTTTAATTTTTACCCATCGATTCATCATCATAAATAACGCAAAATGTTTATCTGAAAGTTTTCGCATCTTCTCAGTTACTTCAGATATTTTTTTTCCTACAATTCCACCTCCGATTATTGTTCCAACCAGTACTCCTATCACCATAAATAATACTGAAACAATTCTTTTTTGCATTTTTCTTCCCCCTTTTCACATACTCTCTAAAATGATTAATTCAAGTACACACAAGACCTCTAAACTCCATTTCTAGCAATCCCTGAATTATTTAGTCATAAAATTATATTTCTTGTATTAAGAAATTCCATTATTACCTTTAGATTACACCATCATAACAATAAAGACTTCCTCTACATTTGATATCTCCCTAAAAACTATATAATCATTTAATTTTTATCCAGAACAATATTTTCATCTAAACTCATTTATGTTTTATTAAAACGGACTTCGCAAAATCCTAGTACTATTTCACATTTTTGACATATTCATATAAGCATATTTGTTCTAAATCAGCAAAATAAACATTATGAAATTTTTTCTTTTGCAAAAGCTCTTTTACTTCATTCTGTAAAAACGGATAAACCGCAACAATAACAAGATATTCCTCTGCACATGGTACAAAATCATCTATACTACACACCTTTACCCCTTCTACAGTCGGTGGATTATTTTCTGTGTTAGAAACGCCTACTGCTTCTACCCTAATATCTACTTCTTTAAAATATTTTATAACTCTTCTTCCAAAATCTCCTGCACCAAAGATTATTTTTTTATCAAATAATTTACATATTTTTGTCAATTCATGTTCTTCTTTTTCTATCCTTCTAACATACTCTCCAATTTCTTCCTGCTCCAAAAATTTAAATTTTGTACCATTTTCTTCATTTTTTATATCAATCAATCTATTAATCTCTGATATAAGTTTTTTCACTTTACCCGATTGAGTAGCATAAAAATACAATAGTGCAGAAAACTCCCCATGTAATTCTTTACACCTACTCCTATATATTAATTTGAGACCATTATTCCTACATATCTCCAATTCATCCCTTACTCCTTCTGCGTATCCCAAAACCTTTTCAATAGTCCAGTTCACATTTTTGTGTCCTTTTCGATAACAATATACATCTTTTTTTATGCGATAGACTCGCCCTGCTTTTGCTATACAGTTTAGAAAAAAAGGAACATCTTGATTTCTTAAATATGGTAAAAAAAACAGATTATTTTGTTTCAAAAAACTATTCTTATATATATATGTCACATATCCGTCAATTGTAGGATAATTCTCTTTTTCAACCCATCCCTCATTCTCTACTTTCATCCCCTCTCGCATTCCATCGCTAGAAATCTTACCATTTCTCAAATAGCATATATCGCCTCCACACATAACAGCTTTCTTGGTAATTGCCTTTGTATACAAAGTCTCCAAAATATCATTTGCATGATAAAAATCATCTGCATCCATAAAAGCTATATATTCCCCCATAGCTGCTCTAATTCCAATATTACGTGCATTTCCTGAACCGCTATTCTTTTGATATATATATCGAATATTCGAATTCTCTTGGCAATATTTCATCACTAAATCACTTGTATTATCCGTACTTCCATCATCAATAATAAGCACTTCTATATTATTTAATGTTTGTGCAATCACACTATCTAAACATACCGATATGTACTCTGCCATATTATACGTTGGAATTACGACACTTACTCTTATCATCACATTTTCTCCCATTTTTATTCATTCATTCTGATATTCTCAACCATAGCATTCAATGTCGCACTATCATATGCCCATTTATTCATAATATTCGCAGCCAAACGCATTATCTGCTCATTATCTCTAGTAGTATCTACCCATTCTGACAATTCAAAATCTGTTTTTTTGATTATATCAACTGTGATATATTCTCGTCGAAAATCCTCTTCTATATCAAAATAATTATGTAACTGTACATCCGCAATACCATTTAGTTCATTAGTAACATTTATTGCATTTTGATTATTCCACAAAACAAAATCATTTCCTATATAATCACAATTCCATTTATGTAATCCTTCCCATTCTTCATAAAGTCCTTCTGCTCTTGCATGCACAAGCCTGATTACCCCTCCACACTTCAGCACCCAAAGGCATTCCAACAAACTTCTATATGGATCGATACAATGATCAAGTGCGTTTCCAATTATAATCAAATCTGCATAATTTCTATCCCACGAATTTCCCATAAACTCAAACAAGCCAAAAAAGCATCTATAGTCTTTACGGTTTTCGTCTCTCTTTCTTGCATTTATATTGTTATAAAAATGTGCCAAAGCATCCACTGGTATCAATTTTACTTTGCTTCCATCCGGTAATAAGTCTCCATATTTACAGAACAATCCACATCCAATATCCATTACAACTGATTGTTCCTTTAATTGAATAGGTAATTCTTTTTTTCCATCAATATTCAAATACCGATTTCTTCTATATGAATCATATTTCCAATGTAAAGCATTATCTAAATTAACAGCCGTCATCACCCAAGACTTAACTTCATTCATCAAATTATTACACCAGTTTTCAATGTAATCATCCAACTTAACATCCCATTTATAAACTAACTTTTTATGCATGTCACCTAACATCATTTCAAAATAAATATCAAATATTTCATCTGCACGTTTTATTTCATTTTTCAAACCTAGCTCACTTCTAATTTGATCTGATACCTGTTGCCTAGCTTTCTCATTCTTAATTGCTACCACAATTTCCACTTCTTCATTTTCTATGCATATCCCTTTAACTTCATTAGCCGATAAAACAGGACAATCATTCACTCTAATTTTCTTTTTAGAAATATCATTATCACAATATACTAATATTTCATAATCAAAATACTGTAATGCATTCCATATTTTCTCTCCCCATATACCAGTTCCCCATATAATACATTTTTTCATCCTTATATCTCCTTTAGACCATCTCTTCTTACTTTATAACTTTTACAGCTAATATAAGCGGAAATTGTTCATCATTATACTCAAAATCACTTTCTTGCATTTCTTCCTGACACACTCCATATAGCATAGCAAACGTCGTTTTTATATTTCCATATGAGAAAACATCAACTTTTTTTTCATCAAACCTCTCTAAAAACAATTTCCTCAATGATTGTGCCGTAAACCTCCAATACTCACCCCAATTATAATAATCATATAATGATAAATTTCGTATACCTGCAACCGTAATCAATGCTGTTCCATTCTTCCTCAATAATCTGTAAATATTATCAACAACCGACTTGCAATCAAATATGAATTCCATTGTTTGTGTACAAATCAAACAATCCACACTCTCTGCAATTATTCCTTCTCCAGATTCTAAATTCCCTTTAATACAACCTTCTCCCCATCCATTGACATGCAATGCATATGCCTTTGAAACATTTTCACCAAACATATAGGTATATGTATTTTCTGCAATTTCCATAACCTCGCCTGTTATACTTGCTTTATTCTGTTCCAAAAATTTCTCTATATAATAGCGATCAACCGCTTTCCCCCTCTCTAATCCCCATCTTCTACTTACAGGTTTTAGAGGCATCTCTGCTATATAACTAATATATGGATCATCGTCTTTTATCAGTTGTCGAGCAATCACTTTATAATCTTCTTCGCATTCTAATGAATATATTGACTCCTTGTTTTCCAATACAACTTTCTTCTCTTTTACTTTTATGTCATATTGTTTTTCGCTCAATATCCTCTCCATCTCATTCCAATAAGGATGTAGATTTATTGCAAACAGAATACTTTTTTCATGTACCCCCAATTCTATCAGTTGCTTACACATTTCATAAAAGTTTACAGACATAATCAGAATTGGACAACCTAATTCCTTGTCCAAATCCAAGGGATTGTATATAGGTATATCACCATCATATTGCACCTCTCCGCTTTTAACTAAATTGTCCAGAAACGCACACACCTGATACTTTTCTTCAATACTTTTCTTTTTGCTTTTGTAATATCTTCCATGACCAAATACTATTACTTTTTCCATCAAAAAATCCTCTCACATTTTATCCTAAAGAAAAATAATCACATTTTTCACAATGTTTCCATTCTTTTCTTCCTTTTTGTATACACTCACGAACCATTTTATAACGTTGATTATTCCAAGCTTCAAACAATGTTTCTTTATTAAGATCTGCTAATGTATTTTTACCTAACGGATCGCAACAACAAAGAGATACTTTTCCATCAGGTCTAATTATCATTTGTTTAAATGGAAGAACACACGTATCACTTGGATATGTTCTCATTTCCTCTCTATTAGGAGCATCGCCCCCCCTACTGCTCAGAATTTCGTGTGGTTTTCTAAGAACAATGGTAACTTTCTTTTTCAATTCAGAATGTTCTTCACAGTATCGTACTATTTCCACACAAGGCTTAATCAATTTCAACTCTTGCTGATAATTGTCAATTACAAGTTCATCCAAATACGGAATAATATCAATAAACTTATCTAATGTTAACAACGTTCCATTTGTAAAAAGATGCATTCTTGCTTTCGGCAAACGCTGTCTTGCATACTTATGCTTACTTATTATGTCATCATCTAAAAAAGGTTCATTATTAGAAAATAAAGCTAGTTTACCACTATAATCCATTTCTGCCAATTGTTCAATTATTGATTCAAACAACTGTCTAGACATTTTCATATATTCTCTTGTATCATTTTTTTTACTAACAGGACAAAAATCGCAATTACCATTACATCTATTAACGGTCTCAATTTCTATATGTGAAAATATCTCTTGTTTTCCATATATCCTATCTACTTCCTGTCTAACCGCTTCTCGCAGAAAGCTTTTTTCAACATTTTCATTATATTCTTGTTCCGTCACCAATCGTTGTTCATTATCAATATATGGATTAAATATCAATTCTTCTGTTTCATAATAACCATGCCGTTCTTCTAAAAACAGCTCGTAATTTGTAATCCCTAATTCACTTATTTGTCTTTCCATCATTTTTTGATTATAACTGGCAATTACCAACCTATATTTATCTTTTTCCCCGACAAATTCTGTCACACTTTTTATAAGTAATCCATCAATTGTCTTATTGTATAATTTTTCATTGTTATCAATAAAATAAACTACATTTTCTTTATAAATCTGTAATGCCATTCTCCCAACATTACCTGCTCCAAATATCACAATTTTTTCTATCGTTCTTTCCATTCTAACCTCACAACTAACAATACTTATTCAAAAACACTTTTCTAACCCTTTTTTGAGCTAGGAACTCTCTTATAGAAAACACATTATATTTCAAATCTATAACTTCTAATTCTCCAAGCTTATTATATGTATGTATCCCTTGATACTTTGAACTATTGTCTATTGATATATCTTTCGGTTTTATTCTTTTAATTTCTGTTTCACGATAAACAGGATACAAGTTTTCAATCACACTAAACACCAGTCCGCTACCATACCCATTACCACTATCTTGCGACACACGTATTATCTTTCCATCATTCTCAATAACTTTCCCTCCCGGACGCGCATTTTCTATGTTATCACTAACGATTTTTCCTTCTATTAATTTTCCATCTTTGCCAACCTTATACAAAATAAGTTCTCCAATAATTCCGGAGTTTGTTAATCTATATGTAAATAAATATTCTTCTCCCGCATATCTAAAAAAAGTACTGTCAACACACTTTTCGTTTTGCATCAATATCTTTACTTTTTTCCATTTATTCGGCAGCTCAATCAATTCATAAATTGCTATTTCCTCTGCTTGATATGACTCAGGACACATATATAGTTTTCCATTATCTTCCCAAATATTAGGATATGATAAATGCCAATGTTTATCCATCGACACTGTCCATTCACTAAATTTATTTCCATCAAATTCACAATACCCTATTACTCCATTGCGTTCAGATTTATATAGAAATAATTCAGCAAACAACATTTTTTTTCCTCTATAATCCACCAAAAACGGGTCTGCTGCCCATGCCCATGTTGGATTAGGAACTAATTGAAATTTTGCTTGTCCACTCTGCCGATATGCAATTTGCCAATGTTCAAATGTTTTCATATTATTCCCTTTACATATTTTTTTTCAAGTTTTCGAATTTGTTCACGAATATTGTAACCTTTTATTGTCATTTCTTTATACATATCTTTTCGAACTGCCATTTCTTTTTTTATTTTCAAAATTTCCTCTACCCACTGTTCTATTTCCAAATCTACAAATTTTACCTTCCCTAACAGATTAATATCCTTAGTAATATTCGAACTTGCTATACATGATAAATCAGCTGATTGAGCCTCTACTAAACTAATTGGAAAACCTTCTTTAATCGAAGGTAAGCAAAACACATCCATTACCTGCAACAGTTCTGAAACATTCTCACACTGTCCCAGAAATAGCACATTTTTATTTAATTCATACTCTGCTACCATTTTCTTAATCGTATTCTGAGTTGGACCATCTCCTACAAACATAAAAACAACATTATCTTCTTGCTCCCTTAATTTCTTGAATACTTTTATTAGAAATTGTTGATTCTTCTCTGGCGAAAATCTTCCCACATGCCCAATAACAAATTTTTCTTGAATACTCATATCCTTACGAATTTTATTACGTAATTCTTCTCGATATACAAATTTAGAAACATCTATTGAGTTCTCTAGCAAAAAAATCTTATCTTCCGGAATCTTATCTCCATACAACCATTGGCTAGCTTCTTTAGAGCATGTCCAAAATTCAGTTGCAACCTCTTCTGTTAATCTGCTTCTCACCTCATAATGTTTTCGAGTCAGCATCTCTTTTTTTCTTTGATATGCAGAATCTTGGAAATCCATATTTAAAATAACTTCTGACGTATGGGCGTGTACTATTATCTTTTGAACATTTCTCTGCTTAGCAATTTCTTCAACCAAAAAATCGCTCCAATATCTAGTATGAATATGAATTACATCATATTTTTCATCCAATATCTCATTAAATTCTTCTCTAAATTTTTCAATATTTTCATACGGATAGCAGCTAAGTTGGTAGAACCTACTCCCATTTTTCATAAATATACTAGGATTGGAAATTCTTTGTATTGCTGCATAATCAAATTGTATTAAATCACGATTTATAAACGCTCCATTTGTAAGCGCGTATCTAGTTATCCCCCCCATGGTATTTCCCATAGGGAAATTAAGCACTTTAACCTTTCTCACAACACTCTTCTCCAATACCTGTATTCCTGCCTTTTTCTCAACAATAAAAGCGGGCACATATGCCCGCTTCCAAATCTTCTTATACTATCATCATCCTGCTATTCTTTATAGCTGCTGCCTTACATACAAAGTCATTATTTGCTTTTTGCTGCTATTTACACACTTTCCTATCGCAGCCTTAATTCCTTCATACTCCCCAGTATATCATTGGAACCATTCATATGTGTATTACCCTTATACGTTTTTCTGCTAACCCTTTTCAGATTAGTAAGTCTACATATATTGTAGCACATAATTATGTTAATTGCGATAGAATTTTGTGTATTTTTTTATTTTTCTGACATTTTGTTTAACTATTTATCTGACCATAACTGTTCAAAAATCTTTTCTATGTCATACTCTGGCGCATACATTTTGGCTGCTTCTACAATCTTACAAATAACACTTATATCCTCTTCTAAAAACTCAGCTATTTCTTCTACAGAATATCCTTTTCTCAGCTTTTTGCAGGTTTGTGAGATAAGCTTCTTATATTCGCCACTCTGCTGCCCATGTTCATATCCTTCTCTTTGTCCACTTTCATATCCTTCATTGTAAGTATTTTTCAAATGTTTTTTCTCATCATACTCTGTCAACAACATATGAAATACCTCGCTTTTACTCTTTAAAAGAATATCCTCCAAAATTCCTTGCTCAATACAGATATCCATCGCTTTTCTGATAGCCTCTACAAGTCGTATACCTTGATCCAGATTTGCATTTACCGTTGCTATAAAATACGAATAATCATACAATCTCTTACATTTTTGTAACAGTCTCTGATTATGCTCCATATTGATATTCAGAAGCTTTGCTTTACATTCTAAGGAATAATCTATACCTTCCTTTCCTTCAAATGCATCTGACAGCTTTAATTCCAACATATCCGGCTGTTCTTCTCGTCCGTTATAAAAAATCACATACTGTGGATCCGGAAGTTTGATTAATTTTCTTCCATAAATATCAAGCTTATTTTCATTGATATATGCCTCATATAATCTGGCGAAATACATCAATCCGCGAACTGGCATATTGGGATTAAAAGTAGACTGTTGTTCATATAGATTCAAGGTCGCTGATATCACAAATGAGATATCATTTTTCATCGACAAATATATCGCATCCTCTAAGGTCGTAATCTTTAATTCACTGGCATCTGTATACTCGGTCTGATTCATTGCATTATATAAGTCCAGCAAATCTTCCTTTTCCCGAAATACTCTCTGGAATAATCGATCCTTGTATTTACGATTCGGATAAAATATGCCTAAAAATCTGTGGATATTCCATTTTTTCCGTTTCATTCGTACCTCCATTATAAATCAAAATAATGCATGTGCAAAGACATTTTCATTATCTGATTCTTTTTACTTTATTTACTTGTCATTAACTGATGGAATTTCCCTGTGAATACAGGTATTCTGAAATGCATTTCTTGAACTTTCGACTTACTATAGCACAGGCATATTATCTTGTAAACTTGAAATGTAAAAACTCATTACTATTTTAAAAATCTTTTATATTTTGAATTCTATTTTCTTACACGAGGATAAGTACTAGAAATGTTTCCACTGTATACCCTTTATCAAGTTTCTTACAGGTTTATGAGATAAGTTTCTTATATTCGCCTTTAGTCATGCCTATTTGTTCGCCTTTTGCCATGCCTATTTCTAAAATATTCATTTTAACTTCCTTTGATTCTTTTACTTCTGTTACTATTTTGTCCAGTTCTATAATCCTTTCATCTTTTACTTGAATTTCAGGATTATCTAACGTTGTATTCTTCATATAATGTAACAAACTTACAAGCTCTTTTGAACCATTTTCACTTCTGATACCTTTACATCTTGTTCATCAAGAATAATACTTAGTACATTTTGAGTAATTTTGAAATTTTATGATGAACATCACATTTACGCCACTTATGTCATTCACATGATCTATGAAAAGAATTAAAAAAGCGACCCGATTAGGATCACTTTTCACAATATTTCACACCATCTTCTCATCTACTTATCCCAGTCAAATACAGCTATTCTTTTGCATCATATACATAAGCCTGTTGGCCACGGTAATAAGTATGGTTTTATCTACATATATTTCTGAGTTTATTGCCTCTTTAAACTTATTCTTTCCAAGATTCAGATAGTTTCCCATTACCAATAAACATCCAAACACCATTACAAATTCTACAAAACACTTTCTATCACATCCACAACTCTTTCACTTGCCTTTCCATCTTCAAGCACACCATGTTCTTCTAGCAATTCATCAACAGCCTTTCTATATTGTTCCATATCAAACTGTAATATGTCTCTCCTAAGCTGTTCATTCGTCTGTGCAACACTGAATGGCAACGAAAACATATCCCACATCAATTTTCCGCGCTCACCTAGATAATCCTGCAAATCATCAGCATACAAAAATACTGGCATGTGTATATTAATAGCATCAAATGCTGAACTGGAATAATCTGTAACAAAAACATCTGCTGCCGTCATCACCTCATTCATATCATCAGCCTGGCTCACATCAATCATATGCTTTGATTTATGAACTAATGGCATACTTTCTAACTGTGCCGCAAGCTGTGGATGTAGGCGCAAAAACACATACCATTCTCCTCCAAAACGTTCCTGTAAAGTCTTGGTTAATAGTTCAAAATCCAACGTTGGCTCCTCTGCAAACACCTGCCTTTTTCCTTTCTGACTACCGCCTCTAAAGGTTGGTGCAAACATTACTATTTTCGAATCCTGCGGTACTCCATATCGCTCACGAATTTCTCTGTATAATTCCTCATGTCTATTTATCAAAACATCACACCTTGGCGAACCTGTTTTGATAATCTCCCCATCATAAAGTAACATTTCTGGATACAATTTCGTACACCATTCCGAATTAGAAGTAACATAATTGGCCAACTTAGAATCATACTCACTAACCAAATATGCTATCTTTGGAAACAATTCACCTCTGAACTTTCCGACCGGTTTGAATTCCAACGCAGCATGCCATGTCTGAATATATAACTGCTTCTTTCTTTTGGCTGTTCCATAAGCTTTTCTGCTGTTATCCACCCATACCTTGGCAGTTGTGAGATGATATACTCTATTCAGGAAAGTATTTTTTACTTTCCGAATTCCTTCCGGAAACTGTCGATTCATGTTATTAACAAGCCATACTATTTCATAGTTTTTCTTTCTTTTCAGTAATTCTTCTGCTATATATCTAGGATTGCAACAATAGCCTCCATCACCTTCAAAAGCTGTAAATACAACCTTATTTTTCTTCACAGGGAATATCCGCATTAAATGATAAAGCATATTCACTCGTAAAGCTTTTCTTTTTCTTTTCTTTATATATGCTTCTTCTGTTTTTGTCCCCATAGAAACTCTTACCCCTTCCACGTTTTTGCTATCTCAACAAGCCTTCTTGAAATATTCTCTGTTGCATATCGATAATCTTCCAGAAAATCTACTTCTCCCCAAAAATAATCTTCTGTATCTGTTGTTACGATTCTATCATTTCCCCAGTCAATCAGTTCCTGTATCGCTCCTTCAAAATATGAGGAGAACTCTTTCTTCATTAAGACACTTTTGGAAGCCTTTCTTAATTCCGGCAATACTTCCTTTCCTATCTTAGCTATACCGATAAATTCCCCCTCTGCTTTTTCGCATGGAATTAATTTGCTGATTTTTACTACTCTTCCACCCTCGGTCAGCACCTTCATTGCCTCTTCATCACAGCGCTTATACTCCACAGGAAGTACCATATCACCATCTGTCTGTATCATCTTCTCTAATATTTCCGGTGCACACAGTGTATCCGCATGCATATATATCGTATCTTCATGCAAATACTCCTGAGCCATAAAGAATGAACCAAGCACATTTACCATTTCATAAAAAGGATTGTACACACATCTGACACCTTCTATCTTATGTGCAAACTCTTCCATTTTTTCAGTCTGGTATCCCGTCACTATGATTATGTCTTTTACACCATAAGCATGTAATAATGCAATATTATATTCTATTAATTTAATTCCGTTTATTTCAAGAAACGACTTTGGTTTATCCTCTGTCAGCTTCCCCAACCTGCTTCCTTTTCCTGCTGCCATAATAACTGCTTGCATAACATCCCCCTTAAAACTTAGCTAAATGATTCCTCTAATATAGTGTTTATAATTCCCGAACAATTTGCCAATTTATCATTTCCAACATTCCCAGTAACTTGTTCTGCTAATGTATTTAACCTATTTTTTTCTATACCAAACGCTTGCAACGTATAGGATATATCCCACTGTTCTTGTAAATCCTTAAACGCATCACTTGCAGAAGCACTTTTTAATCCGAGCCATTCTAATATTGTTCGAACCTTCTGAGGATTAACTTCCTGTTCATGCTGTATCCATGACGGATATAGGGCAATCAGTCCTGCTCCATGACTAGTGTCCGTTTCTATACCAATCGGATATTGCATCCTATGTGGTAACGCAGTCCCAACATTCGCAAGATTCATTCCCATAATCATACTCGCAAAAGCCATCTGCTCTCTAGCCTCGTGATCATCTAAATCTTTTTTTAATGTAGAAAGACTTTTCCCAACTATTTTAATCGCCTTCTCTGATAACATTTCTGAAAACAAATTAGCCTTTACTGCCACATAGCTTTCCGCTGCATGTGCCAATACATCAAACCCCGTTTCCATAGTAATTCTTTCAGGAACAGACCATGTGTAAACCGCATCTACTATCGCCACCTTAGGTTGCATATATTTTCCGCGTATACCACTCTTTATATGATGCTCATGGCTCGACAAAATCGCTGCTTTGCTCAATTCACTTCCAGTCCCCGCCGTTGTTGGTATCGCTATCATTGGTAATGTTTTCTCCGTTGGTTCCAGCCCTTTCAACAGAAAATTTTCCAACAAATCAATATCCGCAACGCCTGCTGCTACCGCTTTTGCCGCATCCAATGCACTTCCACCACCAAAACCGATAACAATTTGTACATCATTTTCTATCCCCAACTCTGATGCTTCTCTTACCTCTGAAAGTCTGGGATTCGGACTTATTTTGTCATAAATCACAATACGACTACATGGTGATAGCTTTTTTAATATTTGTTCCAATCTCTCCAAATAACCATATTTTATAAGAGAGCGTCCTGTTGTAATAAGTAAAATATTTTTTTTATCAAACCAGCGCTTTTCCTTTTCCAGAGCTTCCTTCGTAATCCCTGTCCCAAAATAGATTTTTGTTGACAATTCCATACTGAATTCTATCATTTCTACTCCTACAAATTCTCTATTCTAACCTCACGGTCACTTCGTATTTCTTCAATTATTTGCTTTCTTCTTGCAAACAGTCCTTTTAACGATTGATAAGTATCCTTGTATAGTTCATACATATATTCATAGCGCTTGTGACTTTCCATATCCGGTCTAATTATCATTCGCACCATTGCAAACTTCTCTGCTGCTTCCTTCTGATTGCTAAACACACCTTGCCCCATCAATACCATCATTGCAGCACCGGAAGCCGTTGTTTCAAATTCTGCCAAAACCATGACATCACGCCCTAATATATCCGCTTTAATTTGTGAAATGAGATTTAATCGCGCAAGTCCTCCCGATAAACGAACTGACTCTACTTCAACACCAGTTTCTCTAATGGCCTCAATAATATCCATATCAATAAAGCCTGTGCTCTCAAACACAGCTCTAGTCATATCTTTACGTGTATGCATTCTTTCCAATCCAAAAAATACACCTCTTGCATTATCATCCCAAAGCGGAGTTCTTTCCCCCAAAAGATATGGTAAAAATATCAGTCCACGTGCCCCAATTTCCGATTCTCTGGCGTCCTTTTCCATAATCTCATACGGATATTCCTCTTTCAAATAATAGCACTGTTTCACCCATTCAATCAGTCCGCCACCCAAATTATTAGAACCACCAACAATCTGCGCATTCTCCTGATAAAATGGCATGTTATATATTTTATTACTCTTTCCTATATCCTTTTTCTTACTAAATGTTCGAAATACGGTAACTGTACCGGACACATCGCTTGCTTCTCCTTCTTCGGAAACACCACTTCCTATAAAGGAACAAATCGCATCATAAGAAGTTACTACCACTTTACAGTCATCATTTATTCCCAGTTCCTGTGACAGACTTGCATATACTCTTCCAACTGCTTCTCCTGTATTTACAACCTCTGGAAACATGTTGGACGAAATCTCTATTTTTTGTAATAGCGCATCTGGATATTTCTTTTCCTCCAAATCATAATGATATTTTGTGGCATTAAAATAATCCGTTACACATGTACCACATAATTTATAAATCAAATAATCATTAGGTGTTAAAAAATACCTTGTTTTATCAAAAATATCCGGTCTTTTCCTTTTTACCCATAATATCTTAGGAAGCATTAGGCTTACTGCCATATCCAGTCCTGTTGACTTATGTACTTTTTCAAACTCAGGTAACTTTGCTATCCAATCAGCTTCTTCTTCCGCCCGCTTATCTGATATCATCAAAGCCTTCCCCAATGCTTCTCCTTCTGTATCCACACAGACAAGGCAGGAAGCTGATGTTGTAACGGTCACATAATCTACCCTTTTTACCTTTGCATCAGCATAAGCCTTTCTCATAACCTTTTTCGCTTTTTCCCACCACTCTGTCGGTTCCTGCTCTACACATTTATCATTGATTGCCGTATTAATTGCTATCGCTGCACTTCCAAGTTTGGTACCAAGATGGCTAAAAATAATACAACGTATACTTTTCAACCCCATATTAACAACCATTACATTACTCATGCTCATTCCCCCCAAAATGTAAATCTCCAACAAGCTCTTTATTTCAATAGTGCAAGTTTGCTTTCTACCATTTCCTTAATCGCATTATGAATATATTGCTCTACTATAACCGCCTGAAATCCATCCTCTTCCATTTTCCCATCATAATATGCCTGCATAATTCCTTTTCGGTATGCAAGCTTCACATCTGTGGATATATTTATTTTTTTTACATTGTGTATTTTCATCAGCTTTTTTAGGATTTCATCTCTCAGTCCACTTCCCCCGTGAACAACGAATGGAATATCTGTCTGTCCAACAGTATACTCGACCAAATCATAGCAAAGCTTGGGTGTTCCATGATATATTCCATGTGCGTTCCCAAATGCCACTGCAATCATATCAATATTAGTCTCTTCCAAAAATCTGGTAATATCCTGCATTGATGCTACCGCACCATCACGTCCATCAACATCATCTTCTACACCTTTTACCCGACCAACCTCTGCCTCCACAAGCACTTTTTGGTCATGTGCATATGCCGTTATTTCATTCGTAATCCTAATATTCTCCGACAATTCTTTATCCGATACATCTATCATTACCGAATCCCAGCCAAATTTTATTGCTTCTTTAATCAGCTCCTCTTTTTTACAGTGATCCAAATGAAGCCATACTTTTATTTTTTTATCTACAGAATAACTGCTTACAAAATCCCTCATTTGCCGCTTTGGCATACTCTGAAAAATGCTAGATGAAGTTTGTAAAATAATATTTTTATTTACGTCCGCCGCCACATCGATTACTGCTTTAGCAGAATTAATATCCCATATATTAAATGCAAATATTGTTTTTTCATTTGATAAATAATTTTCCATTGTCAAATCCCTTTTTATTCCATTATCCATACAACAAAGGAAGCGGCATTGTATCCGCTTCCTTTGATATACCCCCACTCCATGCACCGCATCCAACAGTCGACTTACACATACCAACTGCGCATTATTATATTGAACTTATTATAGCACAGTTTTATGTTAATTGCGATAGGTTTTTGTATATTTTTACAATTATCTGATTACTTTAATTTTTATTACTTTCCCACAGTTCCTTTAATATTTTAGCCGTATCATACTCAGGTGCATACTTCTGAGCTATTTCTACGATATTTTGAATAATTGTCACATCCTCATCTAATATATTAGCAATCTCTTCTATTGAATATTGTTTTGTAAGTTTCTTACCCACCAATTCAATAAGCTTTTTATATTCTCCCTTTTGCATACCTTGTTGAATGCCTTGTTGAATGCCAAGTTCGACACCTTTTGTCATTCCTAATTCCAAAATGTTCATCTTGACTTCCTCCCATTCCTCTGATTCTTTTACTTCTGTTACTATTTTGTCCAGTTCAACAATTCTGTCATCCTGCACTTGTATCTCAGGATTATCTAATCTTGTATTCTTCATATATTGTAACAAACTTACAAGTTCTTTGGAACCATTTTTACTAGACATATTCAAAAATATCTTCTTTGTACCATCCCCGAGATGCAAACCTTGAATTTCTTCACACTGTTCTGTGAATGTATACATAGCCAAGTCCTTCTTAAATATATCATCTTGAGTAATAAAAATAATGATTGTCGAGGGCAATTGTTTATATTTCGTTTTTTTACCAGCTTTTAATATTGGTGTATCAATCAATCCCTGATAAAATCTGGAGCGTTTTGGAATATTATCTTTTTCCGCATGATTTTCCATTTCAATATTTACCTGTCTATCATCCTCTGTTCTTCCCCACGCATCCAATCTTATTGCACGTTTCCCAAACTTATTCAGGATAACTTGCTCTACTTTTACCTCAGTTACTTTTACATCCGGCTCATCCAAAATTATACTAAGTACATTTTGATATGCTTTCTTCTCCTTCATTACAGATAAAAATAGTGCAAAATCACTTAGATTAAACGTATACCCTTCTGGATATATTTCTGTAACATCCACGTTATCACATTGTATTTCTATTGCCATTGGCAATCCTCCTTACCATTTGTTTTATCTTTGGAAATTTCCCTGTGAATACAGGTTTTTTTTGAAATGCATTTCATGAAATGATGATTTACTATAACATATTGTTAATGTTCTGTAAAATTCAAATGTAATAATTCGTGTCTAGTTTATATATTTTTTATAATTTCGAAATACTACAATAAAAAATCGTGGATTTCATCAAGTATTCTTTAATAAAATCCACGACTCATTTTATTCACTTACTATCACTATTAATACAGAGTAACCTCTGAATCCGGCGTAGGAAATATCAAAATTCTTTGCTGCATTTCTTTTCCTATTTCAGCAATCAATTCCAAAACCTTTTGTTTTATGCTTTCCGGAAAACAGCTCATGCCGGGATACGTTTCAAAGCTCAATGTTCCTCCAAATCCGATATCCCTCAATCCCTGTAATACACCTTCCCAGTCTGTAGCCAATGCCTTTCCACGTTCTCTGGTGAATGTATACGGAATCTGATGCAAATCATAGATTCCGTCATTATCATGAAGATGCAATACCTTCAATCTATTTCCTAGCATCGTTATCATTCGATACATATCCATACCTATCAGATTTGCATGACCAACATCAAAGCAAAATCCGAAGCATTCTTCACCTGCCATCTCATTCAAGGTATCAAGGTAATATATAGCTTCTTCCGGATAGGCACACACTCCCGGAACTAGTCTTCCATTCCTGTTTTCATATAGATTCTCAAAACAGATTTTATATGTTTTTCCTCTTAGCATAGGAATTAGCTTCTTAAAAAAGCGAATATTTTCTTCCTTCTCTGCTTCTATACCAAGCTGTGTTCTTATTTTGAACGGATGTACTACAATATATGGACACTCCAATGTTTCACAAACCAATAAGCTCTTCGGAACGACCTGCTCCCACATATATTGGCTTATCTCTTCCTTTCCGTACACATAAAGCGGGTATGGCATATGCATTTGAGAATAGGATAATCCATACTTTTTTGCATAATCATGATGCTTGGAAAAATAGTCCCTAATCTCATCTTCACTTTTATCAAAAAAGTGAAGATTTTTCCCTGCATATATATCAGAATTCACCATATATTGATCTAAGCTAAAGTCTATACATTGAAAGCCTGCTTCCTTTATTCTCTGAAAGCCTTCTTCTATATTCGTATCTATGATAATTCCCTTTGACTGCACTCCTACCTTCAATACTTTTCAGCTCCCCTCTTCCAGTCATCTCTTAAAAAGCTTGTAGTTCTTCATAGCGACAAATATTCTCAATCCCCATTTTTCGCAGTTGTTCTTCAATTTCAAGAAAAAATATATTACATATCACGATTTGTATCCGTTCTAGGTTTTCCTGCAAAAGAATCTGTGGGCTACAGATTTCCAGACCGTTTTTTCTCGTTCCCCATTTAGCTTGGTTATTATCAAGAATCGCCACCGGCTCACATACATTTCCATAATACTTCATAAAATTATCAAACCCGTTACCAGAACCAAATAAATATAGCTTTTTATCCGATTGTAATACATTAACAAAATCCACTTTTTCTCTTATATGTGATAATATCTTTTGTAACCATTGTATAGTATCCCACTTCAAAGTACTCGGGATTCCGCCTATAAATCCCCTTACTGTCACAATTAAGTCTCCTTCATATCCAATCTTCTGAAGTCCTCTTATAAGCCCATCCCAATATTTCTGTCCTGCA
Source organism: Lachnospiraceae bacterium (assembly GCA_017436865.1). GTDB lineage: Bacteria > Bacillota > Clostridia > Lachnospirales > Lachnospiraceae > COE1. The sequence goes on along the minus strand of JAFSCH010000101.1, from coordinate 16,225 downwards.
ACTGTATAGCTTGTAAATGGCGGCATAGCCATATCCCTGATACCATCGTTTTCACACAGCTGAACCGTCTTTACTCTATTATTTAACATCAAAAGCATTTCTCTTATATCCGTAGATAGTAAAAGCGCGCGTCCCATATGTAAGCAAAAGCCAAAGCATTCTTCCCCTGCTATCGCATTCAGGGTATCTATATATTCCTTCACCTCTTGCACTGTACTACAGCACCCCATACATAAATGTCCATTTACATTATCGAGTTCATTGGTAAGGCATATCATAACCTGGTATTTCTTCGCAAACGAAATCAAGCTTTTGAAAAAATCCTGATTTATATTTTTTTCCTGTTCTTTTCCTATTCTTCTGTCTGTATAATTCCTTGCAACAGAAAAAGGATGCACAATAAAATAAGGGCATCCTAACCAACTGCATAATTCTATGCACTCTTGCATAATATGCAACATCTTTTCTGTTCCTTCTCCTCCCAAAGACACCTCTGGTAAGGCTGGCATATGTACCTGTGAAATGGTAATCCTTTGTAATTCTAATGCATTCTTCAAAGACTGATAATAATTCTTTGACAAATGTTCCTTATTCAGTTCCAATTCCACTGTCTCTATGCCTATCTTTTTTAACATAGCAATATCTGTTTCTACACTTTTCGCTTCTAGTACTCCTGCTGTCTGTATTCCAATCTTCATGTCATCCCCACAATACACATTAAGCAATATTTTTATCTACACTCTTCAAGCCCATACGTTCGACTTTTTTTTTACGTTCTTCTAGGAACTTTTCTACTACTCCTGCAATGGCAATCGATTCTTCTTCTGTAAATTTATAACTCTTTAATTCTCCATTATGAATCATATTTATAAATTCACTAATTTCATATCGTAAACCATCTCCAAGAAACTTTGCTGAATAAGTCTCCCTAATATTAGGATCTTCAAAACGAACCTCGAAGGACTTCGTTAACCACCATGGCGATTCTGCCAAAATATACCCCTTTGTTCCTGAAATCAACAACTGACCTTCTGACTTTACGCCAACACCACTTTTAGACAATGCCATTCCCTTTTCATAGGAAAAAGAAACTTTGGTATACATATCCAAACCATTCTCATCTAAAATACTATCGAATCTTACGTCCTCATAATCTGTTCCCATGAGCTTAAAAATTGGCAATAATGTATGGCTTCCAAACTCCAGAAAACCTCCACCATATTTGGTATCTGTTTTCTCTCGTACGCCTTCCGCTGCAAGTCTTGTAAAACATGCCTCAACATCTCGAATTTGTCCTATAATGCCACTTCGTGCCACACCAAGAAGCTGTTTAAATCCTGGACAGAATGCTGTCTTAATTGCCTCAAGTAGGACACACTTTCTCTCTTTCGATATACGGAACAATTCTTCTGCATAGCTTTTTTTCAAAGTCATTGGTTTTTCACACAAAACATGCTTACCAGCAAGCAATGCTTTCTTCGCATATTCATAATGTGTTTCATGCGGAGATGCAATATAAACAGCATCCACATTATTTAAGAATTTATCCAAATCATTGGTGTACAGCTCTAAATCAAAGCGGTCTGCAAAGTTTTCTGCACTTTCCTCATTTGGATTAAACACACTTGTCACAATCACACCACTGACATACTTTGCTTCCGGGACAAAACGAGCTGCAATTCTACCTGTTCCAATAACCCCCATTCGGATAATTGGATATTTTTCATTTCGAAGCATAGTACTGGATATATCCTTTGTTCTTTCCAAATATACTACTTCACATAAATCCTTCAGATAATCAAAATGACCTGTCCAATCGGAGCCAAGCACAAAGGTATCCACATCATATTTTTGAATATCTTCAGCCTTCTGCCCTACATGATCCTCTACAATAATCAAATCAGCAAAGCCTGTCTTTTTCACATTCTCTATTCGATCAACCAATGAGTCTACTACATTAAGCTTTCCTCTTGATTCATCAAATTGCTCTGTTGTCACTCCGACAATGAGATAATCTCCTAATTCCTTTGCTCTTTTTAATATATTATAATGTCCTTCATGGAACAAATCAAAGGAACCATATGTGATAACCTTTTTCATTTGCAATCCCCCCATCGGCATTTATCAAGCAGCTTCTCTTTTTATTTATATCGACCTTTTCTATAAAACAATTATATATTTTGTATGTCCTTTTTATGCAAAAAGCAAACTTTTTCAGTTCACATATTGCTAATATATTATGTCTACCTATAGTTTAGCACAGTTTTTCACAAATCGCCATGTAATTATTGTATTTTTTCCTATTTTTTCTGATTATTTGCCATTATCCTTTTCTTTGGGCCGCTTTTACCCGAAACCGATACCCGATCCCCCATTTCGTCTCAATGTGTCCTTCTGCCCCTATCTTTTCCAGTCGTTTTCTTATCTTATGCATATGAGTTGCTACACTATTTTCTCCGGGAACATAATGTGCCTTCCATGCCTTTTCATAGATTTCCTGCTTAGTAAAAACCCTTTCCGGATTCTCCATGAGAACTCGTAGAACCTCCATCTCCATTTTGTTGAGCATCACCTTTTGGCCATTTGCCTCTACACAGCAGTTCCAAAGATCAAGAACAAAATCCTCTATGACAATTTTATCCTCATTCTTGGTTCGTTTTCGATGTCCTCCATTCATTGCATGACTGCGCATAATGGTCGTATTACAACGCGCTGCCAACTGTATTGCTGATACATCAGAACGTATGTAATCGGTAATTCCTGCACGGAATGCACCGATTACGCTAATGTCATCCTTGTCATTTCCTAACAGATATAGTAAGACATTTTTGCGATTAAGGATTTCAATAGACAAGGTGTAGCCGGATTTATCACCCAGATAATCATCTACCACAACCATGTCATAATCTTCCTCAATCGCTTTTTTAAAGCCCTTCTGAGATGCATGTTCAATGACAGCATCCATTTTCCAAATTCTGCATGCATTTTCATACTTCAAATCTCTGCCATCATCCTTGATGATGAAGAGTATACTGCCATTAACAGCATCATTTAGTCCATTCATAACATCAACCACAATAACACCTCTCTTTATATTTCTCTTCTATCTGCGGCGGGAACCTGTCAATAGGAAGAGTTTCTATAAATATTTTTTCATGTCAATGTAGTTCATACTGTATTTTTTTACTAGCGCATTGTTATACCTATTGTTCCTATTATTTTAGTTTTCTTGTACTTGTAGTCGCTCTATCTGTTTTTGGTTTTCCTGTTTCTTTCTTTTTGCCCTTCTGCATAACTTCTCTTATGAAAAACATAACAATTGCTCCTAACAAAAATGCCCACAGTACGCTCCAATATTTTTCCATCTCATTATGAGCAGTTTTATCTTCTTCTAACGCTGGAAGCTCTTTGGAAAGACTTACCTTTTCTTCGTCAATAATGATTTGTGTACGAATCATTGCAAGCAATCTATCAAATTCCTCCTCTGACAGATTGAGAAAGCCTTTTCGGTACAGTTCTCTCAACTCTTCTTCTGTAAGATTTTTTAACGTTTCTGCCATTCTCAGAAGCTCTGCCTCTGTCATTGCTTTTCTTAGCTCATCTTCTGACTCTTTCGCACTGTTTTCATTCGTTTCTTTTGTCATTTCTTTCTCTGTCAGATTACTAAATTCCTTCTTCTTACCATCCTCCCTGCTATTTTCCTTCTCTTTATCCTTCTTATCCTCTTTCCATGCATCTTTATCTGATTTGTTATTTTCCTCTTCCTTCTGCAATGGTTTATCCGTTATCTCCGCCTGATCTCCTCGCGATGGCTTTTCTATTATCTCATTCTTTTCTTCTTCCTGTGTATTTCCATTTGCGGCATAAGTCACTACCAGTTCATGGCCGCAATCTGTACAACGATAAACAGCCTTTCCTTCTTTCGTTGCTGTCGGCAGCTCAAAGGATATCAGTTCATAATTATGCTTGTGAGTCTGTGATGTTCCTGGTTTTGTCGTATTCCCTGCACTACCTGAAGCTCCACCATTTCCACTATTATTACCACTACCGGAATTACCATTGTCTCCACTTCCGCCACTATGACTTCCATTGTTGTTTCCGCCTGCATTCTGCTTTGCTTTCTCTATGATTACTTCTGCCATTCCACTTTCATACTGCTCAATTCCACCTGCAATCTTGGTTACAACCAAATAATAAATTGGATATTCGCCAATCTCGATGTATTCATAAGGAACTACGGTTCCTGCCGTACGATAATTGTCTTTTGTCAATTCCATGCTGTCTGAAAAATAAATGGTAGCATTCTGTGTATCTTCATTTACAATCTGCAAACCATGAGGTTTTCCATCGTATTTTCCATGATAACCGGAAATACTATATTTCACATGAGTTCCTAGAATATTAAACATTGCCGGTGTTTTTGTCGCTACATCATGATAATTTGCTGTTTCCTGTGTCACTGCATGTACATAATAGGTACCTACTGCGGAAGGTGCTCCTCCTTCTGACATTGCACCACAGCTTGCATCGGTTTTCTTCATGCATGCTTCATCCATGAAATACACGTATGCAACTAACATCTCCATTTCCTCATCATTCACACCATATACCTTGGCTGCACTTATCTCCTGTACCTGCCCATTGTATGATGTATTCTTACTTGCTAAATAAACATTTGGTTCTGCTTTATCAATGGTCATGCTGATGCTTCCTGAAAAATCAGCAAAATCTGTTCCCGTCACATAGATATAATTCGTATATGTTCCTGCATCCTTATAGCTGTTTGGTTCTGTTTTTCCTTTTGTAAGATAATTCTCTGCTGTCATAGGCTCTTCACTGTAATAAATGGTATATGGGTTGCTACTGTTAATAGCGGCCTTTAAAGCCTTAGGTGTGGCATCATATATAGTTTGTGATGTTTCTATTTCAACCTGCTCCATACCCATTATGCCCTTTTCAACGATTACCCTTGCCGGAAGCGTATACTCACCTACTGCCTGTCCATTCAAAACATTTGTCGCAACGATACTACAATAAAAATAATACTCACCTGGTTGAAGTCCTTGTGGTACAATTAACTTTCTACTGTCTGCCAGTTCGATTGGTTCATCATTTCCTACCTGTTCATCCATACTCATATACCACTGGTATGCCAGCGAATACTCCATCGGTTTACATAATTCCACTTCTGTGCTAAGGATAATTCCTGCGTAACCAGCTAATACCTCCTTATTCTCCGGATTGGTTATCTTCACAATTGGTTGAACCCAGTGCGCATATAGTATCGTGTCTTCTTCGATTTCTGATACTCCGATACCTTTTCCATCCGCAGAATATATCTTTGATCCAGTTCCATTCTGCCCTGTATAATACCCTTCAAAAACAGAACCTGCTTTTACTGGAATCACAATATCCGGTAAAACAGCATGATATGTAGCTGTAATTCCTATGGTTCCTGGATTCTCTGCATTGGCACTGTCTAATGTAACGGCATAGCTTTTTCCGATACAGTCATAAGCTGCAATATAATTTCTATCTCCATTTAATGCTGCTTCTACTGTCTGCGCATCTGTATAATGTTCTATCGTATCTGTCGCCATATCATCCCAACCTAAAAAAGTATAGTCATATTTTGCATCACTTGCTCTATTCGGTCTTGCTGATAATGCTGGAAAACTTACCGTTGTTCCTGTTAGTCCTGCTGATTCGCCTAATATAGTCATATTATAATCATAATAGGTAATCACATCAGCCTGTATCGAATACAAGGAAACAAGGCACTTACCATTTCCTGTATGTACCAAATTTTCCACAACACTATCCGTTGCTTTATACACTTTTCCACCACTGGTTACCTCAGGGATTACTTTGGAAGTCCCGGCATACCCAGCCTTTCCTCCATAGTAGCCGCCACCGCCGCCACCTTTAACAATTCTCTTACTGTAAGTTCCCTTGTTAGGATACGAACCACTTCCCCAAACACCTGCATTCACGTATGTCTCATAATCACTTCCTTTTCCCAATGTTTCATTGGATTCTATCTGATTCTTGGCATATACGTTGGAATAACCTGGTCCATGACTTACATCTGAGCCATTATAAGAATAAGCAACTCCACCTTCATGACCGTTTCCACCGCCACCTCCTGCTACAATCAGTCTGGTATCCATTTCTGCTGTAATACGCACATCCGTTGCACCGCAACCATGATCAGAATACACATTATCATTGAAGGAACCACCACTATTTGATGCTGAGTGCCATACAGCACCTCCTTCACCACCTCCATTAAAAGTATGATTCTGACCTCCTACGTATATTTGAACGACTTCATTTTTATCCAATGCAATTGTCCCTTTTGCAAAACTTCCTTTACTTTTGTCAATTCCTGCTCCATAACATTCAAAAATGTATTCTCCAGAAACAGGCGCTGAAAAAGTCTGAACATCACCCGTAAATGTATATGTCCAGTTCTTATTTCCTGTATATTCTACCTTTGTGATCAAGATATAAGTCGAAAAAGCATCTGCTTCAAAACTGACTTCATTCTCTGTTACATCTGTAATCTCTATCTTTTCTACATTTTCATGATCATCAATATGAAACACTTCCATTTGGTCCGCATTCTGAAGCTCCTGCGTATCTGTAAAGGAAAAGGTTACCTCTATCTTTTCATCAAAAAGATATGGCTCATACTCCACATCCTGATAGCAAATAGAGATATCATAACTGTAACAGGTATTTTCTTCTAGCTCTAATTCCTCATGAGAATCAATAAGATCTGATTCTGCAGCTATACCCATTTGTTCCTCTTGGGATAAAGCCTCAGCTCTTACCTCCAGTGTTGCATCCTGAGGCATATTTCCCTCTACCGTTATCGTTACACCATGAATGCTTTGTTGTAAAACACGTTCCATCAATGTAATTTCTTCCAGTTCGAGCGGTTCATACCCTGCATATAAGATGTATGTATTCCCTGCTTCCCACAAAATATTTTCTGCATCATACGCAATGGTACATGCTTCATCCATATACCACCCCGTAAAACGATATCCTGCTTTCTGTGGTATCGGCATGTTTAGATTCATGTTTTCAGGCGTAAGCTCTATCATCGAAATATCACAGACTCCACCTTTGGAATCAAATTGCAGATATACACTCGCAAACAAGGCGTCCTCACTGTTTATCATCTCCTGTGTTACTTCTTCTGCTGTCATTTCCTGCAATGTGCTGTCTTCTTCTATTGTCTCTTCCAAGCTTTCATGCTCTGATTCTACTTCTGTACTATTTTCTACCGCCGCCTCTTCGGTAAACACATCCTCCGTCATTCCTTCTGTCTGTATTGTCTCACTTGCTTCCTCTGTCGTACGGAATGCTTCGGTAGTTTCCTCTCTTATTTCTTCTGTTTTTTCTGTCTCTACGTCATTCTCTATGATTGACTCAACATCACCATTTTCCATTTCTGCTGCTTGCACTACAAGCCCTGTTCCAGACAAATGACTCATAACAATCGCAGCTGCAAGAATTCCTGTCAAAGAACGATTGACTGCTATCAGTCCCTTTTTCTCTACTTTTCCTTTCATGTTTTCTCCTCAAATCATATTGTATTATCTGTTTCTTCATCCTCTGACCGATTCCCGCCGCTCAGAACGTTTCAAACTTTATAGTACTTTCTACCCATGCGCAAGTACTTTTATAATTCTTTTAGAATGAGAAGAAACTTTTTAAAAAGACATAAAAAAATAGGGTTAATCTTAAAACCTTTATCAACATGTTTTAAAATTAACCCTACACAATATTACTCAAATACAATTTTTCTCCCATGAGAAAGTCCATATTCTACTAATCGTTGCTTGAAGAATATAACACCTTCCTGATTACCGGATAGGTTATGAAGAATCACGATTCTTACATAAACATCATAGGCCTCTTCACCAAGCATATCGATATCTGCCATCTGTGTTACCTTTACCAAAGTAAGAAGCGCTTTCAGATTCTCCCCACACTCTTGATAACAACATCCTAATAAATAACTGTATTCTGCTGTATTAGCATACTCCTGATATTGAAGCAAATGTTTTAATGCATCTTCACTTCGATTTACTTTTCGCATAATTCTCGCATAAGCAGGAATTGCCACCTTCATATATCCTTTCCTTATATCCGGATTCATGCTAAAGCAATGTTCTATCGCTACTGCTGCCTCTTCATATCGATGCAAAATATAATTAGACTGTGCTATCTGAAAATACAAATAATCATCATAAGCATTTTCCCCAAGCGCAGACTGTAATAATTCTAAATTACGCTCCTGTTTTTGTAGCATTTCCTCTTCTGGTAAATCATAACCATGATGTTCTACCATAACCGGCATTTTGAAGGTATATAGTACTACCTTATCATCTAATGCCGCATCCTTTGGTGTGATCTGTTCATGAATACGAAAACGGTATTCATAGAAATTCCGATTATACAATCTTGGCACCTCATCTATGTGATAAGTCTGCTCCCCATTTGACTGCGTATGCAGATTTTTTATCTTCATCATTCCTACCTGATGAGCATGCTTCTGCATACACATTCTTACTGCCTGTATATCCAGCTCTTTTACATATTCATCGCAATCTACCACCAAAATCCAGTTGTTTTTTGCTTTGGATGCTGCAAAATTTCTCGCTGCACTAAAGTTATTAGTCCATACAAAATCATATACCTTATCCGTATATTTTAATGCAATCTCCTTTGTTCTATCAGTAGAACCCGTGTCTACCACCACAATTTCCATCCCAAATGGTAACAGGTGTCTTAAACACTGTTCTATATACTTTTCTTCGTTTTTTGCAATGATACACACACTAACCGGTAGCTTTGCCATGTTGCTCCCCTTTCTACACGCCTTATCGCAATTTTGTATTATCAGCCTCGATACTCTTACCTTAAGACTTCTGTATTTTGTGTTACCTTCGCAATCATTCGCATACTAGCCGCTGCTGAGTCAAGCTCCTCATGACTGATTTGCTTATCAATCAAGCCCAATAACAAAATATTGAATTGCTTGGTATAATCAGACACATAAGGATTGGTTGCAAAATCAGGCACCATTTCCAAAATATCCCGCTGTGTTTCATAAAACATATCATACGGTATCTCATCATAACGCAAGAATATCATTTTTACAGTTGTCAGATAATAGGTACAAAGCATTTCGTATTTAAGGGCCTCGGCAAAGTCACTCTCTAACAGCCCTCTTTTTCCATACTCTTCCCACAACAAACGATTTACCTGCATAATGTCTCGGTTCTGTTCCTGATTTCTAATACGAGAGACGGAATCCGGATTCATGAAATAATGATAAAGTCGTTCTTCTACGATTCCTATTTTTTGTGCATAGCAATTCAAAAGTCCCATCCAGTAGATATCTTCGAACAACAATTTTTCTGGAAAATGTATGCTATTTTGCTCTAAAAAGCTTCTACGATACAGCTTTGTCACCACGTAAGTTCCAAGAAGATTCGATGCAATCATTCTGCCTCTGTCTTCCGCATGTTCAATTGCAATTAAACGATCTAAACGCCCTGTGTATTTTTCCTGCAAGGTAGTCCAATACTTGAATTCTGTATCCTTACTGCTATCGCAATGAACCACATCACATTTTCCTATATCTGCTACTTCTAACAGTTTCTCATACATATCCGGTTCTAACCAGTCATCGGCATCCACAAAGCCAATATACTCACCCTTTGCTCTTTGCATGCCAATATTTCTACAGGTTCCTTGTCTCTTGTTCTTACTATTGTGAACAATCTGTACCTGGAATGGATACTTTGCCTGCCATGCAATCAGCTTATCCATGGTGTGGTCTGTTGAACCATCATCTACCATGATAACCTGAAATGCCTGCATTCCCAGTGTCTGTTCCTCGATGGATTGCATACACCGATCTATATATTTATCTACATTATAACAAGGAATAATAATTGTAATTCTTGCATCCATGCTTAACTACCTCCATTTCAGTTTAACTGTTGATCACACGCTCACGTTCTTTCTTACATAGTTCATATTTCTCTTTAAAGATGCCAGCCATATCTTCTTCCCCAAATTCACGATACATTTCTATAATATTTTCATAGCAATGTAGTTTACTTTGTCCAATACTGTCAAAATCCTCCAAGGTTGTTGTTGTCACATAAAGAAGTAGTGCCTTCAATTTTTGACCACTATCATACAATACTCCTGCATGCGTATATACATATCTTGCTGATTTGCAATGTTCCGCATATTTATCCATTAGCACAACCGCATCTGCTATCCTACTTTGTCTTACATACGACATAGCCAATGACACAATCATATACTCCACATATATTCTATCCATTGGCGGATTTAAGGATAATGCCATTTCATACGCTTCAATAGCTTCCTGATCATTTTTTAATACAAAATTTGACTGCCCTATCTGGAAATATAAATAAGCATCATCTCCACCTTTTCCAACGCTCTTATGTAGTATTTCCAAATTCCTTTCCTGTTTCTTTCTCATCTCATCTGACGTTAGAGCATATCCATGATGAATCACCTCCATAGGAAGTAAGAAGCTCTCTTTTTGTCTTTCAATATCGGATGTTTTCGCTACAAGTTGTTCATGAATAGGCGCCTCGAATTTGTAAAAACTTCTATGGTAAAAACGTATGACATGCTCTGTTCCATACTGTTTTTCTCCCGATTCATTAAATACGAGATTATTCAAGCGCACCGCACCAACTCCCTTTGGAAAACGCTTTATACACTGTCTGATTCCCTGAACGTCTACCCGATTCACATACTCATCACAGTCCAATGCCAATATCCAGCTGTTTGCTGCCTGCTCCGCACAAAAGTTTCTTGCTGCACTAAAATCATCGATCCATTCAAAATCTACCACTTTATCCGCGTATTCTAATGCAATCTCTTTGGTTCTGTCAGTAGAGCCTGTATCGGTTACTATAATTTCAAAACCATAAGGCTGTAATTTCTTTAAGCATTCTTCGATATATTTCTCTTCGTTTTTTGCAATAATACATACCGAAATTGGTACCTTTGACATTTTCTCCCCCCTAGCTGTTTAAGACTCTCTCTTTTTCTCTTTTACATGCCTGATAGCGTTGTTTAAATATTTCTGCCATTTGCAAATTATTCATATTGGTATACAGCATGATAATGCGTTCATAACAAAGCATCAATTCTTCCCCTAATGTATCCACATCCGATGCCATGGTCGTCTTTACATACAACAATAGCGCCTTTAAGGTCTGCCTGTCCTCAAATAAAGCATTCCCATGCATATATATATATTTTGCTGTTTTACACTCAGTCGCATATTGTTCCATAATCGCAACCGCATCATGTGAACGTTTTTTTACCAAATATGCTTTTGCCAATGTCATAATCATCATCTGTACATATATCTTCTCTGGTGACGGCTGCATCAAAAGTCCCTTCTCAAATAGGTTTATAGCCTTCTCATAATTTTTTAATATATACTCCGACTGTCCCGCCTGAAAATATGGATATGCATCCTGTACACCACTTTCTATCTGCTTGTACAGCAGTTCAAGATTTCGCTCCTGTTTCTTGCGCATCTCCTCGGCACTTAGGGCATATCCGTGATGAATCACTTCCATCGGCATCAAAAAACACTGCATGGTTTCATCACGCCTATTTTCATCTATTAATGTAACCTGTTCATGAATCGGCGAACAGAAAGTATAATAATTTCTATTATAGAAACGTGTGACATCATCCACTCCATACCCCATTTGCTCATTTGCCTTCATCACAATATTTTTAAGTCGTATCACACCTACATATTTCGGTAGCTTCTGCATCAATATCCGTAATACCTTCATATCAATATTGTTTACATATTCATCACAGTCAAGTGCCAGAATCCAATTATTAGATGCATGCGATGCACAGAAGTTTCGTGCTGCACTAAAATCATCTATCCACACAAAATCCAATACCTTGTCTGCATACTTCTGTGCAATTTCTTTCGTTCTATCACTAGATCCCGTATCTGTTACTATGATTTCAAAACCATAAGGCTTTAGTTTTTTCAGACACTCTTCTATATATTTTTCTTCATTTTTCGCTATGATACACACAGATATTGGCACTCTTGACATCATTATCTCCCCTTTTTCCGTCTATTTATTATGTCATTCATTTTGCATAATTGTATCATATATTTTTTATTTTATCTATATTATTCTGATAATTTAATCAACATTTCTCACCCAAAAAAATGATTGCCAAAATGACAATCACTTTTTTATATATTTTTGCATCGTAATTATAAAGGTACTGAAATAATTACGATATTTTTATTGTAATAATGACAGAACTCCTTCATTTGACTGATTCGCCTGTGCAAGCATTGACTGTCCTGCCTGCTGCAGAATATTCGCATTTGCATATCGAACCATCTCTTCTGCCATATCCGTATCTCGAATAGCAGATTCTGCGGCTGTTGTATTTTCAACAACATTATCCAGATTTTTAATTGTGTGGTCTAATCGATTCTGAACCGCACCCAATGCAGAACGCTGTCTGGATATTTTTTGCAATGCTTCATCCACGACATTAATTGCATCGGTTGCATTTTCACCGGTTGCATCCACAATACCTATGTTATAACTTGCCAGCTTGTCAACTCCTAATCCGGCTGCTGTCAAGGTATCTATCGTGGCTGAAATCTTATTTTTTCTCTCACTCTGTGCTCCTACATGCAGGTTAAACGTAAGTCCCTCTGCAATCTGCTGGGAAGACTGCGTAATATACTTTCCAATCGTAACCGCTCCATCAATATCAGCAAATCCGTCTGAATTTTCAGATGCAAATACCATATCCGTTGCACTTGCCTTTGCACTCTTGAAAAGTCCACCCTTATAATTGCCATTCTCATCAAAGTAATTATTTAAGGCAATTCCGGATACCTCCTGGCCATCCGCACTATACAGCTTTTGGAGACTGGTATCAATTGCAAGATAATCATCCGTCCATTCAAAATCAACATTATTCGTAACGGAATCTTTTACACGATCACTCGTTCCTGTCTTGGCATCTAAAATATCAATCAGACGATATTGTTCATCCATCGTATTATCATCCTCGAGATATTTAGTCATCTCTGTTCCTTCTGTAATATGTGTAATGGTACTATTTGCCGTATTATAGACATATAAATCCTGTTTTGCACGAATAACAGAAGTCGAACTATCAACGGTTAAGTCTGTTCCTCCCTCTATATTGGAATCAAGCTCCATATTGATAAATGCCACATACGAACTTGTATTCAAGCTTGCTTTTCCTTTATTATCTGCATTCTCATCCTTCATCATATATGTGGTTACATCATCACCAGAACCTACCTTCTTTGCCCCAAGTGCTATACTTGGGCCTGATGTAAGAATATCTGATTCAACAAAATAAACGTTATTGATACCAGTATAATTCATACAGTATGTAGTAGGTTCCGTTGGCAACATACTTGCTCTTTGAGACTCGGTAAGCATATTTTCAGTATAAGTAACCGAATAGTTTGTAATATAGACACTTGTGGTAGGCCCCGTCTGGTCTCCTTTAAGCAGAAATGTTTCGTTGAACTTGGTTGTTTCAGCAATTCTATCAATCTCTGAAACAAGCTGATCGAGCTCATCCTGAATATACAAACGATCTGTTTCTGAATTGGTTCCATTTGCCGCTTGTACACACAACTCATTCATTCTCTGAATCATATCCTGCACCTCAGCCAGCGCTCCTTCCGCTGTCTGCACACAAGAAATACCATCCTCTGCATTCGCTGATGCCTGTGTTAATCCACGTACCTGCTTTCTCATTTTCTCTGAAATCGCAAGTCCTGCTGCATCATCTGCTGCACGGTTAATCCGATAACCACTTGATAACTTCTCTGTCGAGCCTGATACTACTTTTGTTGTAAGACCAAGCATTCTATTGGCATTCATTGCCTGTAAATTATGTTGTACTACCATCTCTCGTCTCTCCCCTTAATAAATAGTGCGTGCCAGCGCACGCACTATGTACACTGCGCTACAGCTCTTTCCTAGTATTTAAAATGCGCCAGGCACCATGCAGGTGTCTGGCGCTATCTATTCTCCTTCTATTAACCCTGTAATAAGCTAAGAACTCCCTGATTAGACTGGTTAGCCTGTGCAAGCATGGACTGTCCTGCCTGCTGTAAAATATTTGTATTCGAATACTTAACCATTTCTTCTGCCATATCGGTATCTCGAATCTGTGCTTCTGCAGCTGTGGTATTCTCAACAATATTATCCAGATTCTTGATTGTATGGTCTAAACGGTTCTGAACCGCACCAAGTGCCGCTCTCTGTCTGGATACCTTCTGCAATGCATCTGCAATCACATCGATGGCATCTGTTGCATTTTCACCGGTGGTATCCACGATACCGATGTTATAGCTTGCAAGCTTGTCAATTCCAAGTCCTGCAGATGTTAAGGCATCCAAATCAATGGAAATCTTATTTGCTCTGTCAGAATCCGCACCTGCCTGTAGGTTCACAGCTAATGCTGCCGCTACCTGCTGTGAGGACTGTGTAATATAAGCTCCAATAGTTGCTGGTGCGTATCCAGCTCCAAGACCTGCTAAGCCTTGTGCACCTGCAGAATCTGCACTTGCAAATACTTCGTCAATTGCACGAGCCTGAGAAGTGGTATATAAGCCTCCCATATAATTACCATTCTCATCAAAATATTTATTCAATGCAACACCGGAAACTTCCTTACCATTTACATCATAGAGCTTCTTCATAGAAATATCTCGTTCAAGCACAGAGTCATTCCACTGGAAATTAGCAAGGAATCCATCATTTCTACCCGGTGTTCCACCAGACACATAATCAATCAAACGATACTTATCCTTCATGGTATTATCACCATTCAAATACTCAGTCATATCTGTTCCAGCCGGAATTCGTGTTGCTGTTCCATTTGCTGTATTATAGATATATAATGCCTGTTTTGCCTGAACCACTGATGTGGATGTGTTGATTTCCAAATCAGTACCATTCTTTACATTAGAATTTAATTCTACATTTACAAAGGCAACATATGAATTTGTATTCAGTGTAGCATTAGCTTTATTAGTTCCGCCCTTCATCATAAAATTGGTGATATCATCACCTGTCTGGATATTATGAGCTGTCAGAGCAAGATTTGCTCCTGATGATGTAATAGAGGTTGAAACTACATAGATATTATTGGTTCCTGTATAATTAGTCTTATATTCAATCGCATCCTGAATGGCGTTATTCGTAATATTCTTGGTATATGTTACAGAATAGTTTGTCATATACACACTTGTAGTTGGCTTATATTCATCGCCCTTTAACAGGTATGTCTCGTTGAACTTGGTTGTCTCTGCAACTCGGTCAACTTCACTGATTAACTGGTCGATTTCATCCTGAATATACTGACGGTCTGTTTCCGAATTCGTTCCGTTTGCAGCCTGTACTACCAGCTCATTCATTCTCTGAAGCATATCCTGAACCTCAGCCAGCGCACCTTCTGCTGTCTGTACACAGGAAATACCATCCTCCGCATTCTCAGATGCCTGATCCAAACCACGAATCTGCTTTCTCATTTTTTCAGAAATAGCAAGTCCTGCTGCATCATCTGCTGCACGGTTAATACGGTATCCACTTGAGAGCTTCTCAGTAGAGCCAGATGCCGATTTCGTTGTGATTCCTAACATTCTGTTTGCATTCATTGCCTGTAAATTGTGTTGTACGATCATATTTCTTACTCCCCTCTTGTTGTTAGTAACACAGCGTGTTCTCTCTTCTCCTTCACTCTCTGTGTTATGTCTTATTTTTATGTTAAAAACATTTACATTAATTATATCGACATTAATTCAGAAAATTTAATAGATTTACATATATTTTTTAAATAATTTATTCAAATAATACATTTACCATAAAAAAGTGATTGCCCAGCGGCAATCACTCAAAGAATTTACTTCGTAAATTCTTTATTAACTACCACTACGTTACAGCAATTTCCTATTATTTACTCAAACTTCCCACACGTGAATTAACGTTTGCACCTTGAAAACTCTATATTACAGCCAATATTTTATTGATTTATGCGATACTCACGCAATTAAGAGCATCTTTCATATAGTTTGGAAGTCGATTAATAAAGCTGG
>JAFSCH010000100.1 GCA_017436865.1 Lachnospiraceae bacterium | reverse complement strand
CAGAGGACTGAAAATCCTCGTGTCACTGGTTCGATTCCGGTTCTGGGCATTTGTAAGATAGCTCAGAAAGTAATCTTATAACATGTGTATGCGGGTGTAGTTCAATGGTAGAACACTAGCCTTCCAAGCTAGATACGTGGGTTCGATTCCCATCACCCGCTTTCATCAAAAACTGTTTGTTGAAAAATTTTGATAAATACAAAAAAGTGATTGACAAACATGTTGAATTTTTGTATAATAACAAGAGTCTGATGAAGATAAAATGCGATAGTGGCGTAGTTGGTAACGCGCGACCTTGCCAAGGTCGAGACCGCGGGTTCGAGCCCCGTCTATCGCTCTCTTAAAAAACAAAGTGTATGAGTTGTGATTTATTCTTTGTTTTTATAAATAGCAATTAAATATGTGTTAGAGTTTGAACATTAATTAAGGTTATGTCGCAGCGGGTAATAACTCGCTATTCGCTCTCTCAATAACGCCCGCACGTTTATGGAAACATAGATTTGCGGGTCTCTTTTTGTTTGTACAATGAGAAATGCGAATGTCGCGACAATGAATAAGCTTTGCTTATGAATCAGCAGTGATATATAATGTAATGGGAGAGTTTTGTTTTATATATTATATTGGAAAGGAATATTCATGAACATTGGTATTTTTGATTCAGGCATAGGTGGGATGACTTTGCTTCACCAAGCGATGATTACGCTGCCAAAGGAAAATTTTATATTTTATGCAGATACAGACCATGTTCCGTATGGAACAAAGACAAAGGAACAGGTAATTGGCTTTGTGGACGAGGTTATGCAGTTTATGATTGCGCATAACTGCAAAGCGGTTGTGATAGCTTGTAATACGGCAACATCGGTAGCGGCAGAAATTATGCGTGAAAAGTATGAAATACCGATTATAGGTATAGAGCCTGCTGTGAAGCCGGCGGTGGAACAGAGCGCAGGGAAAAGAGTTATGGTAGTAGCAACGCCACTTACTATTCAGGAAGAAAAGTTAAAAAATCTTGTAAAAAAGGTAGATGATGCACATTTGGTCGATTTACTGGCATTGCCAAGGCTGGTATCATTTGCGGAGCAAGGAGAATTTGATACGCCACAGGTAGAAGAGTATCTCAGAGAAAAACTGTCGTCATTTTCTATGGAAGAATACGGAGAATTGGTGCTTGGTTGTACCCACTTTAATTATTTTAAGAATAGCTTTCGCAAGCTTCTACCGCCGCATGTTCGCATGATTGATGGAAGTACCGGGACAGTGAATCAACTGAAAAGGATCTTGGAAAGTAGAGGACAGCTCGAAGAAAATGAAGGAAATGTTCGTTATTTTGCATCAGGAAGAGAATGGACCAAAGGGCAGGATTTGAAAAGAATAGAAATGCTTCATAAGCGTTTGGAATATATGAGAAGTGTGTAAAAAGTAAGCTGTACATCAGGGTGTACAGCTTACTTTTTTGCCAAGGTCTCCGTCATTTACAATTGGTGTGTTGTAACACATGACAGACTTTAGATTTGATAAGTTTGCCAGAGGTGTAAGATCTGTTGTGTAGTTATCTGAAAGGTCGATAATCTCTAAATAAGGCAAGGTAGCCATAAAATCTACATGCTCAATCTCGTGTTCTGCGATGTAGAGTTCTCTTAGATTAGGGTAATTTGTAAAAATATCTGTGTGTTCATATAACTTGTGATAAACGTTATCTCCGCCATAATTCCACTTACCATTTTCGAGGGCATGAAGTTTAGCGTGATTCATATTCAAAATCTCAAGGCTTTCGTTAGGAACGAGAGCAGTAAGATCAAATCCGGCATTGCATTCTTCCATGTTGAACTCTTTTAGGTTAGGAAGGGACAATAATTGCTGGGCATTCCCCCAAATATAACTGCTCTCAATGGATAAATATTCTAAATCTGTAAGAGTCATAATGGAGTCTAATGCAACTGGCTCGATAGACATATCATATAGCTCTAGGGAAGTAAGGTTCTGCAATGCGGAAAGTGCAGTCATATCGTATACATACACATCGTGTAGTGCGAGGGATTGAAGGTTCGGCGCATTTGTCAGTTCTGACAGCTCATCAAAATTACCAAGCAAGAGATGCGTCAGGTTTGGCATATTACTAAGTTGTGGAATCCTAACTGGTTGTTCGTGGTCGTAAGAAACATGGAGAGATAAAGATTCCAGATGTTTTAGTTCTGACACAACGTTGTAGTCTTTTACTTCATAATTATATCTTAAATCCAATACAGTAAGTGTGTCCTTACAATCAGCAAGAGCATCTATGTTTTTTATATCACTATACCATAAAGTAAAGTTGCTTAGATTAGGCATATTACTAATGAAACCGATGTCGCGTAGCCCTTCACAATCGAGATTTAGGTATTCCAATTGTGGCATATCATATAGAAAATTAAGGTTTATCACATTTTGCCCGTTTTCGATGGTTAGCGCTTTTAAGTTTTTAAGTTCTGATAACATATCGAAGTTTTCTACATAGTATGCATCAAAAGAAAGAGATGTAAGGTTTGTGAAAGCTTCAATACCTGTAAAGTCATTAAAGAAAAATAAATCATTTAATGATAAAGATAAAATTTGTGTTGGTTCAATCAGGTTTGCTATTTCCGAAGGAGTCAGGCTGGTTGATAAATTGGTTAAGTGTGACAAGCCATTTAAAGAAGCGATATCGTAATTTCCGGTATCCAAGGTAGTTAGATTGGGGAAAATGGAGTAATCACTATTGCTGAAACTTACATCATTAACGAATAATTCTTTTGTTAAGGAGTCACTGCCTGTATTCATTTCGCAACGGACTTTATTGTAGTTTCCTTCATAACAGAATTCGAGACTAATGATGGAGGCAAGTTCTTCGTTGGTAATTTCAGAGGCATCCTTATTGAAAAGAAGTTCTAGGGTTTGGATGATTCCTTCTGAGTTCTCGGTTAGAGAATTAGGTAATGTAGGCAAACTCTCTTCTTCGTATAAGGAAGGTTGGGAGTTTGATTCGGAAATAAGCTCCTCGGAATGGAAAACAGTGGTAATGGATGTTGAAGTTTTGAACTTTGCACAGATGAAAAGTATTACAAGCGCAATATAAAACAAAGCAAAACAAGCCATAAGAGGATGTGCTTTTGATTTTTTCTTTTGTTTTTTTTGTGTGGAAGTTGTTTTTGGGGTGGGGATATTTGCTGTTGGTGCAATAGAAGTATGGTTATTTTTGGGTGTTGGTATTGCTTGTGGTTTAGATAAAGTGGAAGAATTGTTTTCAGTAGAAGAGGTCGCGTAAGAAGAGCGATATCCACAATCGCCACATACCATATCTCCATGGAGAAAGCTCATATTTTTTCCGCATAACGGACATTTGTTTTTGTGATTCATGTCAAAGAGTCCCATTTGTTTATCCTTTCTGTGAGTGATTTTTGGTAATACTTTCTCAAACTGAGTATACAAAAATATGGTATCGTATTATCTAAAATACGATACCATACCTTGGATTAACTACATTATATCATAGTATAATAATAAATCTACCGTAATTATTCCAGATTCAGTCGCTTGGTCATCATGTGTATATTGATAAAATACATGATAACGGAGATGATAACAGAGGCACCCAAAGTAACCATTACAGTAGGGTGCATGAGGTCAAACATATTGATGCTTTCTCCGGTATACTCTGCTGCAAACATTTTACTGTACATTGGAATCATGCCTACGTAAGCAGCTATCTGTAATAGGAAGGTCATAACAAAATAAGCAATAATAGCGCCGAGAATACGGTGCTTGGTATAAAGCTGTCCAAGGCTTACACAACCTAAGAGAGAAATGATTCCGCATACAGAAGAAACTAAGCTGACAGCACCAAGATATAGGAAGTAACCTGACAAGCTGATTCCCATTTCGCTGGCAAATTCACGGTCGAGTTCTGCGAAGACTTCGGAGAATCCTTCAGACAATTCAGCTACAGGTATTTCGCCAAGATTAATTAGGTGAGTAACCAAAACAAGGAGTAGCAAAATAACACTTACTCCAATTACAACCAAGGTAAGCATGTGACAAAGTACAGAGGAAATAGTCTTTGCTGCTACAAGCTGCTTGGCAGAAACGGGAAGCGTATGGGTAAGATAAGCTTCATCGGTATAACATGTTTTGTAAAAACGAATAGCTATGATGAGCATGGTTCCTAGAGCACATACAATAATACCAAAATAGTAAATAAAGACACTTAGCATGGTGAATAATACGGAGAAACCAACTGCAACATCATCGTAATCCGGATTGATGGTCAGAATTAACAAACCGGTTATAATGGTGATTCCTAATAATACAAGATAGAGAATGGATAAAGGTTTGATGAGTCCTTTCCATTCGTATTTAATTAATTTTCCTAACATGCGTACACCTCCCTGAAATAAGCATCTACAGACTTGCCGAGCTTTTCGCGGATAGCATCAACACTTGTGTGAAGAACAAGTGAGCCGTTCTTCATGAAAATAACTTCGTCAAGAATATTTTCAATGTCTGTAATTAAATGTGTTGAGAGAAGAATGGTAGCATTCTCGTTGTAATTTGTGATAATGGTTTTCAAAATATAATCTCTTGCGGCAGGGTCAACACCGGCAATTGGTTCATCTAAAATATATAAGTCTGCTTGCCTGCTCATAACAAGAATTAACTGTACTTTTTCCTTGGTACCCTTTGATAAAGTCTTTAATCGTGCTTCCGGGTCAATACCAAGAGATGCGAACATATTGTAAGCACGTTCCGGTGAAAAATCAGTATAAAAATCCTGAAAATATTCAACCATTTCACGGATTCGCATATTGCTCTGCAAATAGGTTCTTTCTGGTAAATAAGAAACAACCTTTTTGGTTTCCACACCAGGTGCATAACCATTGATGGTGATAGAACCGCAGGATGGTGCTAAAAGACCGTTAATCATTTTAATAAGAGTTGTTTTTCCACAACCGTTTGGTCCAAGAAGACCGATAATCTTTCCACGTGGAATCGAAAGATTCATGTGGTAAACTGCCATGTAGTTACCTGCGCCTTTGTACTGCTTACATAAATCATTTGTTTGAAGTAATGGTTGTTCCATTATTCTGCTCCCTCCTCCATAGCTTTCTTTACGAAAACTAAAATCTCTTCTTTGTTAAACCCAAGCTCCATCATTGTGTGAAAAAAGCTTTGAACCTGGGATAAAGCTACTTGTGTCTGAACCTGCTTGATCATACTTGTATCCTCCGTTACGGTGCGGCCGCTGTTTCTTTGTGTCAGTATCAGTCCGCTTCTTTCTAATTCTGCAAAAGCTTTTTGCATTGTGTTAGGGTTTACATTTGCTTCGGCAGCTAGCTCCCTTACGCTTGGTAATCGATCGCCCGGCTGATAGATTCCGGAAATAATTCTCATTTGAATCTTTTCAAGAATCTGTGTGTAAATAGGACGGTCGGAATTCAGTTCCCATGCCATTATATCATCCTTTCTTTATAAATAGTAGACAAATGTTGCTTAAAATGTATCACTGTATTAGTGTACTACTTGATTAATACAATAATACATAAAAAGAGAATTGTCAATGATAAAAATACAAATGGAATTACATATCCTGTTTTTGCGAAAAATTTTGTCAAAACTTGTGTTGTAATTTAAAAAATTGTTAAATTTTATAAATTTAATGCAAAATGTAAAAATATGCGTTATAATGTATAGGAAGATGATAAATATGCAAGATATTAAAAAATGATGAATATTCATGAATAGTCAAACAATTATCTGCCAGTTTTGCTAAAATGCGGTACTTGACACGTTTTGTAAATCCATTTAAAATCAACTCTGTACCGACAAAAGTTACGAGAAATATCGAAAAAATAAGATAATTTTGTGAAATTTGTTTTGAATACTATGCATAAATAGAGTGGATAGTTATACAAGAAAAGCAGGAAAATTTTTTTGCCTGCTTAGAAAGCCTAACTAGCCACATTTTTTATGGTGAAAGAAAAGATGTAACTAGAAAGATACAGGATAGTTGCAGAGTACTATATTTAAGAGAAGGAGAAGGATATATTATGTTAAAGTATATTTTAAAAAGAGTTGGACTTGCAATTGTAACAATCTGGGCCGTTGCAACTCTTACATTTTTTCTGATGAATCTGGTACCGGGTGGGCCGTTCCTCTCAGAGAAAGCGGTAAGTCCAGCTGCGATGGCAGCCTTAGAGGCAAAGTATGGATTGGATAAGCCGTTAGGTGAACAGTACATTACTTACATTACGGATGCACTGCATGGTGACTTTGGAGACAGCTTAAAGCAGAGAGGTCGTTCGGTTATGTCTATTATTCTGACAAAGTTCCCTGTTTCTGCCAAGGTTGGTGGTGTTGCGATTATTGTTTCCTTATGTTTAGGTGTTCCGCTAGGATGTTATGCGGCGATAAATAGAGGAAAGTTTTTAGATAACTTTATTAGTGTTCTTGCAACCTGTGGTATCGCAGTACCAAGTTTTGTGATTTGCACCGTATTAATGTATGTTCTTGGTGTTAACTTAAAACTTTTGCCTACTTATGGACTATCTTCTTGGCAACATTATGTTATGCCGGTTATTTCATTATCATTTTATCCGACAGCATATATTATGAGACTTATGCGTTCTTCTATGCTTGATGTTCTTGGACAGGATTATATGAGAACTGCAAAGGCAAAGGGTGTTTCAGAGCAGAAGAGAATTTTTAAACATGCATTGCGTAATGCGATTCTTCCAGTTATCACATATATGGGACCGATGATTGCCTATACATTAACAGGTAGCTTCGTAGTAGAGAAAATTTTCACAATTCCCGGACTTGGCGGTGAATTTATTGGTTCTATCAATTCCAGAGATTATACCGTTATTATGGGAACCACTATTTTCCTTGCAACAATCATTGTTGTTATGAATGTGGTAGTAGATATTGTTTACAAGCTGGTAGACCCTCGTATTAAGTTGAAATAGTTTAGGAGGCAGACATGAAGGAAAATCCAATTAGTTTTCAGATGAAGTATAGTCCGGAAGATTTTATGCCGGCTTCTGAGGCAGAAAAAGAAAGCCTTGTTGTAATGAGAGAGAGCGTGAGCTTCTGGAAGGACGGTTTCAGAAGACTTCGTAAGAATAAAGTAGCAATGGCGAGTTTGATTGTTATCATTTTTATTATGTTTATTTCTTTTATTGTTCCTATGTTTTATCCATATTCCTATGAGGTACAAATGAAGGGAGCAAATAATCTTGCACCAATGCAGTATTCAGCAGAAGAACTTGCAAGAATTGAAGCAGGAGAAAAGGTATTCCCTCACATTTTAGGAACTGATAAGATGGGACGTGATTATGCAATTCGTGTTATGATGGGAAGTCGTATTTCGCTTACTGTTGGTTTGATTGCAACAGCGATTATTTTAGTGATCGGTTCTATCTATGGTTCTGTTGCAGCCTTTTTAGGTGGCTGGGTAGACCTTGTAATGATGAGAATTGTAGATATTATTTATACAGTACCTGATGTTTTATTAATTGTATTGCTATCATTTGCATTAAAGTCCCCATTAGCGACTCTTGCGGAGTTGCCAGGATTTGGATGGATACAAACAGTTGGGACAAACTTAATTAGTATTTTTATTGTTTTTGCTTTATTATACTGGGTTGGTATGGCTAGAATGGTACGAAGCCAGATTCTTATGTTGAAAGAGAATGAGTATGTTACAGCAGCAAGAGCACTTGGTGCAAAGAGTGGTAGAATTATTAAGAAGCATTTGCTTACAAACTGTATTGGTACTTTGATTGTAACAACTACCTTGCAGATTCCTTCCTCCATCTTTACAGAAAGCTTTTTAAGCTTCCTTGGACTTGGTGTAGCAGTACCTCTTCCGTCCTTAGGAAGTCTTGCAAGTGATGCGATTAACGGATTGAATACTTATCCTTATTTGTTGTTCATTCCAGCATTGTTGATTAGTTTGATTATTCTTAGCTTCAACCTGTTAGGTGACGGTTTAAGAGATGCATTTGACCCGAAATTAAAGAACTAGTGGAGGTTAGTATATGTCAGAATATCTTGTTGATATAAATCATGAAAAGCTCTCCTTCTTTACACCGGCAGGAGAGGTAAAGGCACTTAACGATGTGTCTATCCATGTAAAGCAGGGAGAGGTTTTAGGAATCGTTGGAGAAAGTGGTTCTGGTAAATCTGTTACTGCATACAGTTTAATGGGATTGACTGCTCATCCTGGTAAGTTGATGGGTGGTACGTTGGAATTCAATGGACATGAGATTCACAATATGTCAGAAAAGGAATTCAGAAAGATTCGTGGAAATGAGATTTCTATTATCTTCCAGGATCCTATGACAAGCTTGAATCCGGTTTATTCCATTGGAAATCAGATTGAAGAAGTAATTCTTCTTCATACAGGAAAGAATAAAAAGGAAGCGCATGAAAGGGCAGTAGAGCTTTTGACTTTAGTAGGTATTAATGAACCCGAAAAGCGTTTGAAGCAGTATCCTCATGAGTTGTCAGGTGGTATGAGACAGCGTGTTATGATTGCGATTGCACTTGCATGCGAACCAAAACTTTTAATTGCGGACGAGCCTACAACAGCATTGGATGTTACCATTCAGGCACAAATTCTTGAGCTTATGATGGAGCTCAAGGAAAAACTAGGTATGGCGATTATTATGATTACACATGATCTTGGTGTTGTAGCTAGTATGTGTGAGAAGATTGCAGTTATGTACGGTGGAAGAATTGTAGAATATGGAACAACAGATGATATATTCTACAATCCAAAGCATGAATATACCAAGGGCTTATTAAAGAGTATTCCAAGATTGGATGCAGAAGTGCATGAGAGACTTGTTCCGATTGAAGGAACACCGATTGACCTCTTGAATCCACCAAAGGGATGTCCGTTTGCTCCAAGATGTAGTAGCTGTATGAAGATTTGTTTGAAGGAGATGCCACCGGTAACGACCTTTAGCGATGTCCACTATACACAGTGCTGGATGAATCAGAAGGCACAGATGGAAGGAGGAGAAAACCTTGGATAAGAAATTAATACAGGTTGAACATTTAAAACAGTACTTTCCGGCTGGCGGATATGGTAAGAACAAGAGATATGTAAAGGCTGTTGATGATGTATCTTTTTTCGTGAAAAAGGGTGAAACTTTAGGACTTGTAGGAGAGTCTGGTTGTGGCAAGACAACAACAGGACGTACTTTATTACGTTTATATGAACCTACAGCAGGAAAGATTATTTATGATGATCAGGTTATCTTTGATAGTGAGAAGAAGATAAAAGTTGATATGCTTCCATATCGTAAGAAGATGCAGATAGTATTCCAGGATCCATACGCAAGTCTTGATCCTCGTATGACAATTGGTGATATTGTCGGAGAAGCAATTGATATTCATAAGTTAGCGACAAATAAGAAAGAAAGATACGACATTATCATAGAGATGCTTCGTCGTGTAGGACTTAATTCAGAGCATGCAAATCGTTATCCACATGAGTTCTCTGGTGGACAAAGACAGCGTGTTGGTATAGCCAGAGCATTAGCAGTAAATCCGGAATTCATCGTTTGTGATGAGCCTATTTCAGCTCTTGACGTATCCATTCAAGCACAGGTTATCAATATGTTTGAGGATTTGCAGGCAGAGCTTGGTCTTACTTATTTGTTTATTGCACATGATCTTTCTGCGGTTAAGCATATTTCAAATAGAATCGGCGTTATGTACCTTGGTAAGATGGTTGAGCTTGCAGATAGCCATGAACTTATTACACACAGTCTCCATCCATATACTAGAAGTCTTATTTCCGCGATTCCGATTGCAGATCCTAAGATTGCAAGAGAGAATAAGCGTATCGTATTAGAGGGTGATGTACCAAGTCCATTAAATCCACCAACTGGATGTCGTTTCCGTACTAGATGTCCTTATGCGACAGCAGAGTGTGCTGAAAAAGAGCCAGAGTGGAGAGAAGTAAGTGCAGGTCATTATGTAGCATGTCACCATTATCTTCAGTAATTATGTTAGACAACTGCGTGATAAATGTTCCCATGCAGTGTTTATATGTACCTAGCGCATAGTTAAAGTTTTTTAACAGGATGCGAAGGGAAAAATGATACCTATTTAGAGGAGGAAAAGAAATGAAGAAGAAGTTATTAGCACTTCTGCTTACAGCCTGTATGGTAGTAAGCATGGTTGCTTGTGGTTCTGAGGCAGAAGCACCAGCTACAAGTGAGGGTAAGGAATTAGCTGTACAGATTGGTCCTGACCCTGAAACCGTAGATCCTGCATTAAGCAGTGCGATTGACGGTGGTAACATGATTTTACACGCTTATGAGTGTCTTCTGACAGTAGGTCAGGATGGAAGTCTTCAACCAGGTCAGGCTGAAACATGGGAGACTTCAGAAGATGGTCTTACATGGACATTCCATTTAAGGGATGGCTTGAAGTGGTCTGATGGTTCGGCTCTTACAGCAAACGATTTTGTTTACAGTTGGAAGAGGGTATGTGATCCAGTAGTAGCTGCTCCATACGCAGAAACGGTACTTGGAATGGTTAAGGGTTACGAAGAAGCGATTGCTGGTAATGCAGATGCGTTAGCAGTAACAGCAATAGATGATAAGACATTAGTAGTTGAATTAAATGCTCCATGTTCTTTCTTTGGAAGTCTTGCAGCATTTGCAACATTAAGTCCTGTTCAGCAGGCAACAATTGAGAAGAATGGTGATGCTTGGGCAACAGTTGCAGAGACATACGTTTCTAACGGACCATTCTACATGACAGAGTGGGTACCAGGTTCTCACATTACATTTAGTAAAAATTCAAATTACTGGAATGCTGATGCGATTAAGCTTGATAGGCTTAAATTTGTCTTAATGGAAGATCCTAATGCGGCTTACAGTGCATACCAGACAGGAGAAGTTCTTTTGATTAAGGATGTTCCAACAGAGGAGATTCCTAGCCTTGAAGGAAATAGTGAGTTTAATGTAGAGCCAATTATTGGTACTTACTATCTTAGTGTTAATACTGCAAAGGCTCCTTTTGATAATGTAAATGTTCGTAAAGCTTTAAGTCTTGCAATTGATCGAGAGTATGTTGCAAATACATTAATGCAAGGTACTTATTCTGCTGCAAGCAACTTCATGGGACCAGGTTGGATTGATACGGATGGTACAGAGTTTATGTCTAACGCAAATGGCGGAAAAGCTTATATTGATACAACAAACCATGAAGCTAATGTAGAGGAAGCTAAGCAGCTTCTTGCAGACGCAGGATATCCAAATGGAGAAGGTTTCCCGTCTATTTCTTATACAACAAATGATAGTGCTTATCATAAAGTAGTTGCTGAGTATTTACAGCAGGCTTATGCGGAACTTGGAATTAACCTTCAGGTTAACATAGTAGAATGGTCAAGCTTTACTCCTATGCGCCGTAATGGTGAGTATGATATGGCTCGTAACGGATGGGTTGGAGACTATACAGATGCATCTAATATGTTAGACTTATTATATAGCACAAATGGTAACAATGATGGTAAGTTCAATAATGCTGATTATGATGCAGCTATGGAATTATCGAGAACTACAACTGATGTGGAAGAACGTTCTAAGGCGCTTCATACAGCAGAAGACATTTTAATGGAAGAAGCAGCTTGTATTCCTCTTGCTTACTACAATGACTTTTGGTTACAGAGTCCAAAGGTTACAGGCTCATGGCATTCAGCTGCAGGATACTGGTATTTCATGTATGCTGATGTTACAGAATAATATTAGTATATAAGACAAAAATTAAGGGATGTAGCGTTTGGGACGTTATATCCCTTTTATGTTGTGCGTGGAAAATTATTTATATAGAATAATTAGATGATTTTGAGTAATATAATGTGTCCAATATTGTGTTTGACAAACTCTATACATCATAAAAGAGAAAAGGAGATTTGAGATGGCTGAAAATAATACAACAAAAATACCTCAAAGAAATGAAATTCCGACAGAGTATACATGGGCATTGAAGGATCTGTATGCAACCGTAGATGACTGGAAAAAGGATATGGAAAAGCTCAAAGGTATGCTCTCTAAGATTGAAGCATACAAAGGAAAACTTGTAGAGAGTGCTAGTGAATTACTGGGATTTTTAAAGCTTATGGATGAAATAGCTGTGATTACAGATTCCTTTGCAAATTATGCATTCCGCAAGGCAGACGAAGATACGAAGAATGCTACATGGCAGGGATACAAAGACCAGACCTATGGTTTATATGTTGCGATATCAGGAGCTTCCTCTTTTGCAGAGCCTGAGATTTTGGAAATACCGGAAGAGAAGCTTCAGGCTTTTTATGAGGAACAGAGTGAACTTGCTGTATACAAACGCTATATTAATAGCATAAGAAGAAAGAAAGAGCATATTTTAAGTCCGGCTGAGGAAAGAATTATGGCAGCAGCAGGAGATATGCGTCAGTCGCCAGAGGATATCAATGGACTACTGAATAATGCGGATATGTCGTATGAGAGCATTACCGATGCAGAAGGAAATGAGCTTCCGATTACAGATGCTAGCTTTGTTCCGCTTCTTCATAATTCTGACAGAAATGTCAGAAAAGCTGCTTTTGAATCCTATTATAAGAGTCATGCTGCCTTAAAGAATACATCAGCAGCAATTTTATCTGCGCAGATGAAACAGTTAAAATTTAATGCAGATATGCGTCATTATGATTCTGCACTTGCGGCTTCCCTGGATGCAACAGAGGTAGATACCAAGGTATATTATAATCTGATTGAAAGTGTTCATGAACATATGGATTCTATGTACAAATATGTTCGTCTTCGTAAAAAATTACTAGGCGTGGATGAGCTTCACATGTATGACCTATATACACCGATGGTATCAGAAGCAGATACTAAAATTACCTTTGAAGAAGCAAAAGAAAACGTGAAAAATGCATTAAAGGTGCTTGGTGACGATTATGTTGCTCTGTTAGAGGAAGGATTTGCAAACCGCTGGATTGATGTTTATGAAAACGTTGGAAAGAGAAGTGGAGCATATTCTTGTGGTGTAAGAAAGCATCCGTATGTATTGTTGAATCATAAAGAGACATTGGATAGTGAATTTACATTGGCACATGAAATGGGACATGCGCTTCATTCTTATTTATCCAATAAGACACAGCCGATTGTTGATTCTGATTATGTTATCTTTGTGGCAGAGGTTGCATCAACCTGTAATGAAGCTTTGCTGATGCAGTATTTGTTAGAAAAAACAACTGATAAGAAGCAACGAGCATATCTGATTAATTACTTTTTAGAGCAGTTCCGTACTACGCTATATCGTCAGACTATGTTTGCGGAATTTGAACTGAGAATGAGTGAGCTTGCTCAGAATGGAGAAAGTATTAACTCAGAAAGTGCATGTAAAGTTTATCATGATTTGATTGATTTGTACTTTGGAAATGATATTGTACATGATGAACAGATTGATTTAGAATGGTCAAGAATTCCACATTTTTATTACAATTTCTATGTGTATCAGTATGCGACAGGATTTTCAGCAGCGATTGCGTTGTCACAGAAAATGTTAAAAGAAGGAGAACCGGCAGTGAAAGCGTATAAGGAGAAATTCTTAAGTGCTGGTTGTTCTAAGGATCCGGTATCCATTTTGAGAGATGCAGGTGTAGATATGTCTACAAAACAGCCTGTTGAAGAAGCGTTGAAGCTTTTTGATAGCTTGATTGATGAGATGGAAGAATTGATGAAATAGAATGATTAAAAGGGACTGTTTTGCAGTCCCTTTATTATATGATAGGAATTTCCTATCATATAATAGTTTATGCGCACGCTGAAGCAGTGGAAAATTGTCGCTTATGCGACGCTTCAGCGGCGCGAGAATGTGCTTTGCACATTCTTTGTTCCTTTATAGGAAAGTTCTCAAAAAGTCAGATATGATGTATAATAACCAAGAAATAAAAAATGACATGACAAAAGAGCGAAGGTGTGACTTCGCCATGACGTTGATTATGAAGTTTTTTGTTTTGTTGGTTGAACTGCACTAT
>JAFSCH010000099.1 GCA_017436865.1 Lachnospiraceae bacterium | reverse complement strand
TCTCACTCAAACATTAAGTATGTATACCTACTCAATTATTATAACAAGAAACGGGCAGAAAATCAAGAAAATTCGCTGATTTTCTGCCCGTTTTGAGCATTTATTTTCGATTGAGTGTCAACTTCTACTGGAAGTTAAGATTAAATATCTCGCAGTTATCGTTTCTGCCTGTTCTATCATATCCTGTGGTGTCCCGGTAAATACAACCTCACCGCCTGCATTACCTCCATCCGGCCCAACATCAATCAGATAATCTGCAAGCTTCATCACATCTGTATTATGCTCTATGACTATAACCGTATTTCCCCGCTTAACCAGTTCCTCCAATAAACGCATAACCTTCTTAATATCAGAGGCATGAAGTCCTGTGGTCGGTTCATCTAAAACATAGACGTTTCCTTTCTTATCCAAATGCTTTGCCAGCTTGATTCTCTGTCGTTCGCCCCCTGACAGAGTAGAAAGTGGCTGTCCTAAAGAAAGATACGGCAATCCTACCTCTATCATAGCCTTCACATATTTTCTAATTTTCTTATTTTCTTCAAAGAATACCAACGCTTCTTCTGCTGACATACGAAGTATTTCTACAATATTCTTACCCTGATAATGATAAGACAATGCTTCCTTACTGTATCTTACGCCTTCACAGGCTTCACATTCCGTCACAATCGGGTCCATAAAGGCAAGCTCCGTCACAATAATACCTTTTCCCTTACATATCGGACATGCGCCCTTGCTATTAAAAGAAAACAATGCTGCATCTACCTTGTTTTCTGCTGCCATAAGCTTTCTTATTTCGTCAAAGAACCCCAAAAACGTTGCCGGTGTCGAACGCTCTCGTGCGGAAATCGGTGACTGGTCTACCAAAACCACTTCATCCTCATATTGTTTTGCGAATACCTCACGAATCAGACTACTCTTTCCCGAGCCTGCCACTCCCGTTACAACCGTCAGGACATTTAGCGGAATATCAACGGAAACATTTTTCAGATTGTGTAACTTTGCCTCTCTGACTGGAAGAAACTTAACCGGCTTTCTTGGTGCTTCCTTAACCGTTATCTTCTCTCGCATTGCATTTCCGGTTAATGTACCCGATACCAGCAGCTGCTCATAGCTTCCCTGAAACAAAATCTGACCACCATTTTTCCCAGCCAGCGGCCCTACATCAATGACCTCATCCGCAATACTAATGATATCCTTATCGTGCTCAACCACCAACACAGTATTTCCTTTGTCCCGAAGACTGGTCAATAGTCTGCTCATTCTGTGAACATCTCTTGGATGCATTCCAGTACTTGGTTCGTCAAAAATATAGGTCATTCCAGTTAACGAGCTTCCCATATACCGCACAAGCTTTAAACGCTGCGCCTCTCCTCCTGACAGAGATGTCGTTTCCCGATTCAGATTCAGATAAGGCAGTCCTATATCTATCATTCGTTCCAAGGTCGCTGTCATAGATTCCACAATGGTACTGACAGCAGGAGCTTCTATTTCTTTCATAACCATATATAGCTCAGAAAATTCCATATCACACAGCTCTGCTATGGAATATCCATGTACCTTACATGCTAATGCTGCCTGATTCAACCTTTTTCCATGACAGCAAGGACATTCCTCCTGTTTCAACAATTTTTCCAGTCGTTTTTGAATTGTTTCTGATGAATCTGACCGATCTTTATTCAGTAATGTTCTTGTCAGATAGTGATAGATTCCCTCTACCTTAGGATGAACCTGCTCTCCGCCCTTTTCATATACTCCATAAAGAAGCAGATTCTTTTCCTGTACACTATAATCACTCCATGCCTTATCCAAATCAAAGAGCCCTGACTGCGCATATTGTTTCCAGTACCAACTTCCCGGACGAAACATGGTAATATCCATCAAACCCTCATTCCATGATTTCTCTGGTTCAATAAAAGACTCCACATCAATCTGTGTTATCTTTCCCAATCCACTACACTCCAAGCACATTCCATTCGGGTTGTTGAAAGAAAAATACGACGAGGTTCCCACATAAGGTGTTCCTATTCTAGAAAAAAGCAAACGCATTTGTGCATACAAATCCGTAATTGTTCCAACCGTAGAACGGGCATTTCCTCCTAGCCTGCTTTGGTCTACAATTACCGATGCCGATAGGTTCTCTATTTTATCCACTCTTGGCTTTTCATATTTCGGTAATTTCCCACGTACAAAAGCCGGATAAGTCTCCTTCATCTGCCTCTGACTCTCCGCCGCAATCGTGTCAAATACAATACTTGACTTACCAGATCCCGACACTCCGGTAAATACAACTAGTTTCCCCTTTGGTATATCAAGTGAAACATTCTTCAAATTGTTCTGTGTTAAACCATGAATGACAATCTTATCCTGTTGTTTCATAACTATATCCTCCTATCGCTCTGCTATTTCAACCGTTGCATAGTCAACCCGCTCCTGCACACTTCTGCTGTCTCTATATACATAAACAGCACAAATAAACAAGGTTACCATCTCTGTTACCGGAGCAACAAGCCATACTCCTGTCATCCCAAACCACACAGGAAGCGTAAAAATACATATTAACAAAAGTACTAGTCCTCTTGCCGAAGAAATAACCGCAGATTCCTTAGCCTTTCCAATCGAAGTAAAGTAAAAGGAGCATATCTGATTGATTCCACAAAACAGAAATGAAATCATGAATATCTTTGTTCCTAACTGTACCATATTCCTCACCGTTTCACTTTTTACAAACATTGCACTGTAACTTTCACCGGCAAATAGTAGTAAAAGAACCATGGCAACACCTGCACCAAATACAAGCTGATTCGTCTTTTTACGAATATCTCTTGCCAATGCAGTATCACCTGCTCCATAAACAAAGCTGATGAGCGGAAAGATTCCTGTTCCAAATCCTGTCACTATCATCTCAAAGGTATAGCATAGATATCCAACTATCGTAAAAGATGTCACTCCATCCACGCCAAATCTCCTCATAATAACATAATTATAAGCAAACATGGAAATGCAAGATGCCATTTCTCCAATAAACTCAGAACTTCCATTCAATACGGTGTCTATAAACACTTTCTTATCAAAAGAAAACCTACCAAAACGATATACCTTAGACAATTTGAAAAAGTAGAATACATCACAAAGCAAAGTTATCACTGCTGCCACAAGCGAAGCAAACGCAATCGCTGCTGCACCAAAACCAAACTTACAAAATACATAGTCAAATACAATATTCAAAATTACATTTAGCAAATTCGTAAGCATAAAATACTGAGGACTTCCCTCTCCTCGTATAAACACTCCCAATGCCGAATTCGTTATCATGACCGGAAGCACTAGCAACATAACCCGATAATACTCTGTAAAATATTCTGCAACTACACCTTCCGCATGCAAAATCCATAAAATCAGTTGAAATCCTAATCCCACGACACAGCTAAGTATTACCAACACTGTCACGGTAGTTACCAAGGTCTGCATAAATACCTGATTACACTTTTTAAGTTCTCCCTCTCCCATCTGCATTCCCGAAATAGCCATACCGCCCACCGAAAACATTAACCCTACGGCAAGATACAGATAAACAATTGGTAACCCCAAATTTACTGCAGCCAGTCCTTCCTCACCTACATAATTCCCCATAAAGTACCCATCTGCTACCGTAATCAATGAAGTTAACAGCATCGCAATGATAGATGGTATTGAAAACTGTAAAATCATCTTTCCTTTGTTCTCTCTTATGTTTTTTAAATCCATAAAAAACTCCTCCTAAATAACATACTGAAATATCTACAGATTACTTGTGTTTACGAACTCCCGCAATCCTTGAATGTGATATCCTGTATTATAAGGAGGATAAAAAATAATAACTTCTGAATTTGTGCTATCTCAAATCCTAAAGATACTGAATCATTATATTTTTTTAGTGCATAATAGGAATACAGATGTCCATTACCATATGCATATCTTCGCTATCCACTGAATGATAGATGTCAAATCCATATCGCTTATCTAATGCATAACCACTTTTTGGAAACCATACATTTAATAGCGTCTGATGAACTGGGAAAATATCCCACAAATAGCCATCAAAATGATAAACTACATATCTTCCACCCTCCATAATACGAGTGTTTTCCAGTTTACAGCTTCTATCCACCGTCATACAGATGTCATACAAACAACCATCTACATCCGTAATTGTCGGATCATCATAAGTACTTTCTAACAAAATGGTATCCTCTGTCATATACTCTTTATATTTTTCCGTAAAAGCACACCAATCTGCCTTCAAGTCATGATAATTTCCCTTATGTCTTTCATAAATGACATAGAAATCTTCTAATGTCTCAATGGATATATTTTTATTACATTCTTCAAAGGACATCACCCGGTCAGCTACCATATCACTGTAAATCTCCCAATTGGGATTTGTAGCTATCGATTTTTCTGCAATGCTTTTCCGAAAATCTGCAGGGGACATGCTGTGATGTTGTCTGAAAGCAGAGCTGTAATTGGACGAAGTATATCCATAATCATTACAAATATCTGTTACGCTTTTTTGCCGCTCTACTTTCAGTCGAAATGCACTCTGCTCCATTTTTATTCGTTTGATAAAGGCATACACACTCTCACCTGTCTCTTCTTTAAACACTCTACTAAAATGGAACTTGGAAAAATGACAATGCTCTGCCACATCCTCTACCGTTATTTCGTCAGTAATATGCTCCATGATGTAACTTATCGCTTCGTTGATTACTTCGTTTTTTATCATATTGCCCTTTCATTTCACAATGCTCAAAATTCAACCTATTTTTCTATCATATACAAAAAACGACCTTAAAACAAGATTTCACTCTCATTTCAAGGTCGTTATACATTTTATTCAAGTCCGCAAATTTATGTCCTCATAAATTTGCCGTATGAAAAATCTTCCGTTTATGGATTTTTCATATACCAAGGCAACCCTTTTTATCCTCTAAAGGCAATTTTCTTTATCCTCACCCAATCTCGGATTTTTCTCGGTTTACCTCAAAAGACGACTTCCTTACTTTTCTCTTGTTTTTCTCTCAAGCCCTCTATTTTCAAGGTCTTAGAATGCAAAAAAACCTCATAGAGGATTGGTTTTTCCTCTACAAGGTCTACATTTTTTCTTGCTTATTCACTTATCTTTAGGCTACTCTTTTTTGCCTTTTCGGGATAATTTGGAGTGCCTTGGGATAAGGAGATATTTGACCTTGTAAGGGTATTATATCGTAAATCCTCTACTTTGTCAGCCTATAAACTATTGTATGCTACTCACTTCTTGTCCTATCACTTTTACTAAATTAGCTATCTTTTTCCCCATTTCTTTTATCAGAGCAAAAGATAATTGTATATACATTATCAATTAAAATCAAATCTCTCAAAATATCCTTATCAGCAACATTTAAAGACTATCTAAAGATATAGAAATTATGTTTCTAAGTAAACTTCTTAAAGGAGATTTGTATAGGATATGTTTTTTAAGTTATTTCTCACCAATCACATTATCTTCATATCCACTTATCACATACTCTTTCATTAAAACTTCTCTTAATTCGTCATTCTCTAATAACTTTACTTCTGATATTCCTTCTTGAAGCCCATTCCATATAGAATCCCTTTTTTCAGAACTTACTTTAGCAATATCCCTAAACGCATTACTTATATTACATTTTTCCAAATCCATAATCATTATTGCCATAACATTATCTGGCAAACTATCTGGATACTTACTTAATCCCCCTTTATAATCCAAGTATTGTAATTCTTTATTACTTTTCTTTTTGATTAATAAATTCCGATATTTTTCATCAACATCATATTGTTCCAATCTGACTGGCTTTAATTTTAATTGATTGTCAACATCTACATTCACATCTCCCAAAATATTTTTTGCAGCTAAAACTAATGCTTTTAGATGCTTGTTAGAGAATCCACTAAGCATGTCATATTCTTGATTATGTATAATCAGTTGTAATTGATACCTAGCAGCAATATACAAATCATTATATTCTTTATCATTAAAAGTTGTATTTATTCTCAAGCAACCCCTAACTATTTCAATTACTATATTTCTTCCAAAATCTTCAACTAATTTTTTAATTACATCATTCAATTTTTCTTTTGATAATTCTTCATCCTTTTCACATTGAACATAAACTAACAAATATTTCTTTTCTGTATGTTCTAATATCCAAGCATGACTTTTGATTACTTTTTTTATTTGTTTTTTTTCATCTATGTAATATAACCAAGATAATTCCTGTAAGATATTGTGGTACCGTTCTAAATTTTTCAAACACTTAGAACATATTTCTTTTAATATTAACTCCTCATAGTTCTCACCACCAATTACTAATTTACAATTCTCTCTTGCTAAATCTATTTCTAGCTTATGGTTCTGGCTTTCATCAACCAAAATAGTTGGTAATACCTTAAATACTTTTGCTATAGATGATTCAAAATTATATTTTGTAGGAATCAACATATTATTGCAAAAAATATTCCCTGCAAATTCTTTTTTCCAAAAATATCTAATTCCAAATTCATTTGAAATAGTTTCAATGTGTTTTACTTCTTGTTCTTCCATCAAATCTTCCTTAAGCAATTCTTCTTCGGAAAAATTTTTCAAATACTCTAATTTTATATCTTTATCCCAAAAATTTATACTTATAGATTCATCTTTTAACAAATACCAATTATTTGCAGATAAAAATTCAAGAATTGAATATGCTTCTAAATGTTGTTTTTTCTCAAGATTAATACGTGCCTTTTCACAAAACTCACTTACTTTATTTTGCAGTTTACATTTTTCATCTGTATCTTTAATTCCATATTTATTGTAATTTCTTATTTCTTCAATAATTTCTTTTACTCTTTCTGAATTGGCTTCTAAATTAAATTCTTCCATTGCAGGAATTTCAGATTTTATTTTTGCCAATTCAGTCGAATATCCATACCAAAGCGAGCCATAACTATTATTATGTCCAAAAAGCTTTTCCATCCATTCTTTTTCTTCTTCCCTTATTTTAGCTTGAATATTGGCAACTTCTTGACTTTTTAAAATGCTGTCTTTCAGTTCAAGTTTTATTTCTGTACCCCGAAATTCATCATCTTTTTCTTCTTTTTCATGTTTTTTAATATTTATAAATTTTTCTTCTTTTTGTACCGCTTCTAAAGGCATTTCTTCAGATTCATAAATAAAATCTTCACTACTATGATATGTTTTAAACTTCATTTCATCGGCT
This sequence comes from Lachnospiraceae bacterium, assembly GCA_017436865.1. Taxonomy (GTDB): domain Bacteria; phylum Bacillota; class Clostridia; order Lachnospirales; family Lachnospiraceae; genus COE1. Next base: position 26,194 of record JAFSCH010000099.1, on the reverse strand, counting down.
AATAAAAAAGCTGCTAAAACACCTATTCCAAATTTTCCTATACTAGCATCCTCTTTTTTTGCTGATTCACCTATAGTAAAAAACTTATTACATATAATATCTTCACTCATTCCAATTCCATTATCTTTTATTATTATGTAAGGTTTTTCCTCATTATAATATCTTATATCAACTGCTCCGCTTCCACTTTTCAAACAGGCATCTACTGCATTTTGAATCAATTCTCTCATTCCATAACTTTCTTTGTTCAAATACAATGGACCTATCAATTCTTGTATAATTTTAAAACTTGCCCTAAACTTAACTTCCCCCTGTATAAAATTCTTTGCTATACTCTCTTTATCAAAAATAATTTTAGAAACCCTAAATATTTTCAAATAATATTCTTGATAGTAATTCAAAATAAAATCATTGAGATACTCTATTTCTTTTCTTAAATCATTTATTTTCTCTTCAATTAATTTTAAGGAAACATAATCAATATCTTTTCCCTCGACTTCACAAATATATACATTACTCCTATAATCATTATGTATTTTAATTTGTTTATTAATAGTCCTTCCCATATTTAAATACAATCTATTATTATCTAATTCAAAATACTTTAAAATTCTAAATGCAATAACTAAAACCTCATTTTCATAATCAAAATCCTTTTCCTCTTTATATTTTAATTCATCTATACCTATACTGATTCTATCCTGTATTCTTTTATATTTTTCCTTGAACACGGAACTCTTTCCATGATTATCGATTCGATACCCCATTTCTTCCAAAATAAGACAAGAAAAATATTCCATAAACACAGTAATTTTATTACTTTTTATAAAGTTAAAATCCACTAATATATAGTTCATTAGTATATCATAATATTCTTTTACTTCATTTTCACTTATGTTCTCAGCTCTCTGTTTCATATATTTTATAATTTTTTCCATCACACTATCCTTTGTATCCTTGCTTTATTTATTTTATAATTTCACAATATTCACAATATTTTTTTACTATTTTTGATTCTTCTATTACTTCATCACTCAAACTTCCTCCATAATAAGAATTTTCATTAAATATATTTGCAAAATACCAAAACACTTTACCATATAAATTAGGAAGAATGCTCTTTTTTCTCATATTATTCACATAACAATTTCCATTCTGAGCGTTACTCTCTAACTGCTTCAAAATTTCAATTTTTTCTTTTCCTATTTTTTTCTCTAAATCAACATTATGAGAATCCGCAATTTTAACAACATACTCCATATTACCAAATTGCCATTCTTGTAATACTTCATACATTATTTCAAAAACCAAAACAGACACATCTACTTTTTCATTGCAAATCAACGAATGTACTATGTTGGCTTTTTCAATAATCTTTTCCTGCCTTCTAATATCAATTCCTTGAAACAATGATGGTACTACCTTATTCAACATTTCCTCATCATTTGATTCTTTTTCAAATTTACCAAAATAGAACTTATACTTTTCTTCAAAGGACTCATTTACAACTCCATTGTCTAAGACCATAGAAAAGTCAATAAACTTCTTTAAATACTTCTCAATATCTATAGAATTATCGTTAATCCCAAACATCTCTTCTACAGAATGTTCTAGCTGGGTTCTATCAATAGCCATAATTACAATCACGTTATCCAAACCATAGAAAATATGATGCAATCTTTCCAATACTTTGATTGCATACTGTGGAATACATCTGTCCAATTCATCAACCACAAGTACCAATGTTCTATCTTTTGCTATTTCTTGCAATTTTTCTCTAACTTGCTCAATAGTCTGGCTAAAATTGAACAACTCATCAAACTTAAATGTATCCTGATTATCTTCTTTTCTAAGTTTGTCTGCTTCTTCAAATAAACTAATCAGATTTACACCTATCTTGTTTTCTATGTATAATCCTGCTATTTCCTTTAACTTATCCTTGGCCATTCCCCATCCAACTTTAATTATTCCATCTACTTTTTCACTTACTACCTCATCATCTTTTTCAATAGAACTAAGCATTGCTGATATAATTGCCACTGCCGGTTCCTCATAATAATCATGCTGCCAACAATTATAATGAAATACAAAATATCTATCCGGATGACTTTCCTCTGATTGAATATTTCTTAATTGTTGTTCAATCTCTTCTATTACAAAAGTTTTTCCAATTCCCCAACCACCTTCAATAGCAAAGCAGCAACCTTTCTTGTTTTCAGATAATTGATTCACTACTTTAATTACATTTTCTACAAATTTACTCCGATTTAATAAATCTATTCTGTCACTCATAATTCCTTCTCCTTCGCCATAACCGCTTTTAATAGAGCAAAAACCACCAAAAGCCATCAAACTCTTGGTGGTCTCAAATCCTTAATCAATTCTTCCCTTTGTAATAATTATGCATCTCAAATAGTCCTGTTACAATAGTACCATGCTACAGCTTCATTTGCAAACACACTGTGCAATCCGTTTGTGTCAAGTATTCGTTGGCAACTTTCAAATTCCTGTTTTTTCTTATATTCTGAAATTCATCAATATCTATCATAAATTCCTCTCCTCTACACTAATTTGTAACTAATCTTTATCTTTCAAAAACTTTTGTTTCATTTCATCTGTAATTCTATTTTCCCTTTATATTTTTCATCTTCTTCATTTATCCTACAATATTTAACAAACATAGGTTTACACACTTTATATCCTTGATAATCTATCGCATACTCACAGGAATTTGTGCAAGGGAATAAAATCTGCTCCGCTTTCTCTTTTAAAATATTTATACTCCAAGGTTCTGTATCTTCTTCTACCTTGCCACACTTCATATTACACTTAACCGTAACCAGCATAATATTTTTTGGCTTCTTTCATCAGTTCCTCAAAAGACCAATCCACACTATTCCCTCTACTCGCCGGATGCTCCTCTACAACATCAAATGCCACATCAGAAGCCATTTCATTTTCTTCTTTCTTCTCACTGGTTTCACCAAGCATTTTTATGGAGGTATTCTTTTTTCTCTTAGAAGCAATCTTTTTTATACTCACTTCCGGTTGAATGTGCATATGTAACATTTCCATTCTCTGATATGCAGCTTCCAATGCTTGTATATCAATGATTTCTCTTTCATCTAAAATACTTATCTCTTGTGATGTGTAAAACAAAAATATCACATGTGCCAATGTTCCTGCAGAATGTTGATATAGCCAATTAATGACAGATTCCGTAAGTTCTGCATATTGTTTCACATATTGGAACTTCCATAAGGTATTACAAAACTTCTTAAAATACACATTGTACTCACACTTCCCATAAACAAGCCCCAAAGTTCTTCTTGCCAGATAATCCACACTTTCAAAAAATGGCTTTATTTCAGGAGTTCCAACAAACACAATACTGATGCCACTTTCATTCAAAAGTTCTGTTAGCATGGAAACTAATTGCATCCCTGCTCTATGTTTGATTAGGTTTTGAATTTCATCAATACAAACAACCGCCACATGATTTAACAACACCTGTGCTGTTGAAATAAGCATGGTATTGATATTTGCCTTTGCTCTTACCATGTTTTCATAATAAGCAGTTCCAAGTGCATTATCCACCTTTTGTAATATGGCAAGTAACATACTCTTTGCCGAACAATCGAATGGACATTGCACACTAATGACAGGAATAATTTTACAAAATGGTTGCTCCATTTCAATTACATTTCCCCCACCCATAAGTTGTATTACCTTTTCTATAGCACTTGTTTTTCCGATTCCACTGTATCCAATGATACTAAACGAATCACTTCCACCAATAATCCCACCACAAGATGGCTCTATACCATTTGCACAGGCTCTCATATTCTTTCCATTAAGATTCCTCTGCTGAATAGCTAACTTGCTCTCTTTCTTCTGCAATGACCTAACCATGGCAAGATATAGTTTTGTGTAAATCTCCACACTCATATCAGAGGGAAGATAAAAGGCATTTATTTTATTTAGTTCCAACAATCTGGTACTTGCACTTTCTTTCCTTATGCTTTCCTCATAATCAGGAGTAAACAACATCCTCTTTTTCAGTTCCTCCCCCACAAGCATTGGCTCTATTTTCTCCATAATATTCCATTTACTCTTATACATTTGCTACCACCTCGCCCACATAATTTTTATGCTGCTTTACTTGTTCTCTCCGCCTGTTACTTCTAATACCTTTTGTTGATGGTTGTACCTGCACCATACAAGAATCTGCTATCAACTGAATTGCCTTTGTCAAATCTACTTCTGCTTGTGTCTTCTGCTTACCTTCCCTTTTTACAAGCTCTCTCTGCTTGGATTTCATAAGAGCCACATCATTCAATCCCTTATCCATGAATCTGCTTTCAATCAAGTCAAACTGTATGTATTTCCCATTTTCAATTAGCCAAATATGATTAGAACTATCCATATCAAAGGCAACTACACATTCCTTGCCTTGCAGATATTCTTCTCTAAAGAGTGGATTGTGATAATGTAATCCATTCACAGACAATCCATTTCGTCCAAATTTGCCCTTAGTTCTTGGTAATAGCACTCTTATTAGGTCTTCCTTATTTACATCCCTTAAATTAGCTCCTAATTGCTCACAAGCCCATTTCCATACATGACATGGAATAGGTTTCACTTCTGCTTCCAGCATATCCTCTGTAAAAGGAAATCGCTCCAATACTCGATTGGAATTGTAGAAAATAATACAATTTAAAATCACTTTCTCAAATTGCTCCATAGTAAGACAGGCATCTTTTCTATAATCGTGAGAACCTCTCTCCTGAAAATCAACTTCTATAACCCCCTTACCCTTCAAGATAGGTTTAAAATAATTTTGCAAAGCATTAAAGCACTGTTCCACCGGTCCTTTTTCATCTGCACGAAAAGATTGTAAATTTAAGAGTTCCACACCCAAGTCTATTATCTGAGAAAATGTTTCTCCTTTATACTCTGAACCTTGGTCTGTAACCAGCTTCAAAGGTAATTGATGTGATGGCCATTGTTCCTCTTTTATCTCTATACCAAACAATTTACAATGCTCCACCTTATCACTAACCACATTCAACATCAGATTTCTAAGAGAATACACGCCACCTTCCCATGAAAGAGAATATCCGCAAATTACTCCTGAATAGGCATCCACACATAAGGTCAAAATAGGGCGTCCTACAATTCCACCAACTTCATTCACAAGGTAAATATCACACACCGTCGCATCCAACATCCCCATTCCAATGGTTTGTGCAAATGCCTGAACTCCATCCCCCACCAATGGTCTTTGGTTTCTCTGATAATAGGACAATCCATTTCGACTAATGTATTCCGTTTCCTTCTTGTTGTACTTCCGATAAAAATATCTGAATTGATAATAGGATGGATGTTCCTCAAATAATTTGCCTTCTTCATCGCAATAAAAATGCTGTAACATAAGAGTGTAGCAATTCTTCAATGTTCTTTTCTTCGTTGTGTAGTACCACCTGTTGAGAGATTTACGCATATTCTTTTCATCCTTTGTAAGTGGTTTTTCTGTTTCTCTCTGCTTTGGTGCTAAACTCCTAACATCCATAGTCGCCAAATATTCACAAAGATATTTCCGTATGGATTGTAAAGACAACTGATTATCTTTTGCCACTTTCTTAATTGCTTCTGTCCTCATGGTTTCATTTGCCATAAAAGGTAAAATGGATGAAATCATGTTATATCTTTGATATGCAATCTTCCTATCCTCTGCATCCATATCTTCAAGAGTGGATAAGGTATCATTCTTTACATCTTCTTCAATAACATCATAAGTCTTAAATAATTCTACTTCTTTCCACACCGGCATAACTTTCTTCACACAATCCATCACAAGCACTTTTTCTTCTACGAGTTCCAATACCCTGTAAATACTTACTTCTTCTCCATCTTCCTTTTTTAGAAGCATATATTTCTTCAATCCATTCTTACACATTAGCAACACCTTCTTTCTCCACAACAATACCCCAATCATTGACACCATGAGACTTCCAATAATTTCTGCTTGCATCCAAAAGTTTTGTTGTCATTGGCTTTGTTAAATGTCTTCTGCTAACACATTCTCTTATCATAAGCCCACCATCTGCTTTCACAATTACAAAATCAGATGTATAATCTCCCTCTTGCAATCCTTCCAACAAAACATTAACCCTAAAACTTTGTTCTTCCTCTGCTTTTGAAAGTAAATCTGCATAAGCGTATTGGATGACATCATAAGTCTTGCAAACATCCTCACACTTCTCTACATATCGTTTTGTACACTTTGCTCCTTTGTAATTCTTTTTTCGCATAAAATACCACCTTTCCTATGTCTGGGATTGAGAGTATTGAACCGCCAAAAATAGAGTCTCATTTTTGGCAAAATGCCAAATTTGATATTTTTGGGGAAATGCCAAAAACGTGAACCTCTGAAACCCTTGATTTTAGGGCATCGCCAAAAACGTGTTTTGCCAAAAATGAATTTCTCCTTATACCAAGGCAACCCTTTTTATCCTCTAAAGGCAATTTTCTTTATCCTCACCCAATCTCGGATTTTTCTCGGTTTACCTCAAAAGACGACTTCCTTACTTTTCTCTTGTTTTTCTCTCAAGCCCTCTATTTTCAAGGTCCTAGAATGCAAAAAGACCTCATAGAGGATTGGTTTTTCCTCTACAAGGTCTACATTTTTTCTTGCTTATTCACTTATCTTTAGGCTACTCTTTTTTGCCTTTTCGGGATAATTTGGAGTGCCTTGGGATTTTTCATACTATTTATTTAAAGTACTCAACACCAGATTCGAAGATCTTCATATCCTGTTCACCATAGATATTCATGGCAACAGCATCATCACGACGCTCAACGTGAGCCATCTTACCGAAGCATCTTCCGTCTGGAGATGTAATACCTTCGATTGCTACGTAAGAACCGTTTACATTCCACTCTTCATCCATAGAAATATTTCCATCGAAGTCAGCGTACTGAGTAGCTACCTGTCCGTTAGCAAAGAGCTTATCAATCCACTCCTTAGGAGCTACGAAACGTCCTTCACCATGAGAAGCAGGTGTTACATAAGTCTTACCAAGCTCTGCCTTCTGTAACCAAGGGGACTTGTTAGAAACAACCTTAGTATAAACCATCTTAGAGATATGACGGTTAATTGTATTGAAGGTAAGAGTTGGTGAATCTTCCTTCTGTCCAACGATTTCACCGTAAGGTACAAGACCAAGCTTGATAATAGCCTGGAATCCGTTACAGATACCTAATGCAAGACCATCTCTTTCATTTAAGAGCTTCATAACTGCTTCCTTCATCTTAGCGTTCTGGAATGCAGTAGCGAAGAACTTAGCACTTCCGTCTGGTTCATCACCAGCTGAGAATCCACCTGGGAACATGATAATCTGTGCCTGACTGATTGCCTTCTCAAACTCATCAACAGACTCTCTGATGTCAGAAGCTGTCATGTTACGGAATACCTTTGTTACAACGTTAGCGCCTGCACGCTCAAATGCCTTTGTACTATCATACTCACAGTTTGTACCTGGGAATACAGGAATAAATACAGTAGGCTTTGCAATCTTATTCTTGCATACATAAATATCAGAAGCCTTGTAAAGCTTTGTTTCGATTGGATCAGTCGCCTTTACAGCCTTTGTAGGGAATACCTTCTCAAGCTTGCTTGTCCATGCCTTTAAAGCCTCGTCCATAGTAACCGTTACATCCTTATATACAAATCCTGCATTTTCATCTAATACAGTACCAACTACTTCGTAAGCTACACCGCTTGCCTGTAATGCTTCCATACCTTCTGCTGATACTTCTGCAATAATATCACCAATTCTGTTGGTAAATAATGCATTTGCCTCTAATTCATTAGAGAACGCAACACCCATCTTATTACCAAATGCCATCTTTGCAACAGCTGCCATGATACCCTTAGAATCTAATGCATAAGCAGATACGATTGCCTTCTTAACGATTAATGCATGAATAGCATCGTAAAGCTTCATAACTTCTTCGTATACAGGAAGATCAAATTCATCCTTCTTTAATGCAAAAGTAACAAGCTTGTTTCCTGCTACCTTAAGCTCTGGACTGATAATCTCCTGCTTCTTTGCTACATCTACTGCAAAAGAAACTAATGTTGGAGGTACATCAATCTCATTGAAGGAACCTGACATAGAATCCTTACCACCGATAGAAGCAAGTCCAAATCCCATCTGTACATCATAAGAACCAAGTAATGCTGCAAATGGCTGGCTCCATCTTGCTGGATCTTCTGTCATTCTTCTGAAGTACTCCTGGAAAGTTAAACGAATCTTAGAGTAATCACCACCATTTGCAACGATTCTGGAAATTGACTCTGTTACTGCGTAAACTGCTCCATGATAAGGACTCCATGTAGAAAGATATGGATCAAAACCATAGCTCATCATGGTTACAACATCTGTCTTACCCTTAAGAACAGGAAGCTTTGCAACCATAGCCTGAGTCTCTGTTAACTGATACTTTCCACCATAAGGCATGAATACACTACCTGCACCGATAGAAGAGTCAAACTTCTCTACAAGTCCCTTCTGAGAACATACATTTAAGTCATTTAATTCAGCAAGCACTGCTGCCTTAACATCACCCTTATTAAGTGCTTCTTCAACCTTATCAATTGCAATCTTGTTAAAGTAATTGTCTTCCTTAACTGGAGTATCTACATATACAGAAGTCTCCTGATGAGCACCGTTTGTATCAAGGAATGCTCTTGATAAGTTAACGATTTCTGTACCTCTCCACTTAAGAACAAGTCTTGGCTCTTCAGTAACAACAGCAACCTCAACAGCTTCAAGGTTCTCTTCTGCTGCGTAGCCAAGGAATTCCTGTACATCCTTAGGATCTACTACAACTGCCATTCTTTCCTGTGACTCAGAAATAGCAAGCTCTGTACCATCAAGACCTGCATACTTCTTTGGAACCTTGTCCATATCTACAACAAGACCATCAGCAAGCTCACCGATAGCAACAGATACACCACCTGCACCGAAGTCATTACACTTCTTGATTAACTTACTAACTTCTTCTCTTCTGAATAATCTCTGAATCTTACGCTCTGTAGGTGCGTTACCCTTCTGAACCTCAGCACCACAAGTTTCAATAGAAGCCTCTGTATGTACCTTGGAAGAACCTGTTGCACCACCACAACCATCACGTCCTGTACGTCCACCTAAGAGAATAATGATATCGCCCGGATCAGAGTCCTCACGGATAACACTTGCCCTTGGAGCAGCACCCATAACCGCACCGATTTCCATTCTCTTAGCAACATAATTTGGATGATAGATTTCCTTAACATAGCCTGTTGCAAGACCAATTTGGTTACCGTAGGAAGAATATCCGTCAGCAGCACCACGAACAAGCTTCTTCTGAGAAAGCTTACCCTTCATAGTCTCTTCTACAGGAACAGTCGGATCTGCTGCACCTGTTACACGCATAGCCTGATATACATAGGTACGACCTGATAATGGATCACGGATAGCACCACCAAGACAAGTAGCTGCTCCACCAAATGGCTCGATTTCTGTTGGATGGTTATGTGTCTCATTCTTAAAGTTTACAAGCCATTCCTCTGTAATAACACCCTTTCCGTCTTCCTTATCAATTTCAACAGGAACAACGATAGAGCATGCATTAATTTCGTTAGAAACTTCCTTATCGTTAAGCTTTCCATCTTTTTCAAGCTTACGCATAGCCATAAGAGCAAGGTCCATCAGACAAACATACTTGTCCTTTCTTCCCTGAAAAATCTCTTCTCTTGTCTCTAAATACTTCTTATATGTAGTCTTGATTGGCTCTGTATAGTAGCCATCTTCAAAAGTAACATCCTTTAACTCTGTAGAGAATGTTGTATGACGGCAGTGATCAGACCAGTATGTATCAAGAACTCTGATTTCTGTAATAGAAGGATCTCTCTTCTCTTCATTCTTAAAGTAGTTCTGGATATGCTGGAAATCCTTAAATGTCATAGCAAGACCATAGGAATTATAAAGTTTCTTTAAATCAGCCTCATTCTTCTCAACAAATCCTTCTACGATAGCAACATCATCCGGCTCTTCAAAGTTGGTAACAAGAGTCTCTGGCTTAACCATATCTGTCTCTCTAGAATCAACAGGGTTGATACAGTAAGACTTTATCTTCATGAACTCATCATCGGAAATATTACCAATCAGAAGGTAAGTAACTGCTGTCTTAATAATTGGCTCTTCGTCTTCTTTCAGGAATCTTACACACTGAACTGCTGAGTCAGCTCTCTGATCATACTGTCCAGGAAGGAATTCTACTGAAAAACACTTTCCATTTTCAGGCATTTCAAATGTCTCATGGAAAAGTACATCTACTGGCGGCTCTGAAAATACACAATTACAAGCCTTTTCAAAGGTAGCATCAGATAAGTTCTCCACATCATAACGAATGAAGATTCTTACCTTTTCTAAACCGGAAATACCAAGGTAACCCTTAATATCTTCTTCCAGCTCTCTTGCCTTAACAGCAAAGGAATCTTTTTTTTCTACGTAAATACGTTTAACATTTCCCATTTAATGAGTCCTCCGTAAATCTAATAATAAATTTATTATATCGTTTTTATAACATTTTTCAACTGTCTAAATATACGAAAAAATGCATAAAATCAGCCTCTATCTCTACAAATTACTTTTTTATTCACTTTTTCTATGCTAAAATACCGTTATATACGTTATTGAAAGGGGGAAATGTCTTTCTATGGAAGACCAGAAATTTGCATTATTAATTGACAGTGATAACATCAGTGCCGACTATATCAAAATTATTTTGCAGGAATTATCCAAATACGGCACCGTTACCTATAAACGAATCTATGGAGACTGGACTCGCTCTACATCAAATAAATGGAAAGATGTCCTACTTGCCAATTCTATTAATCCAGTTCAGCAGTACAGCTACACTAGTGGAAAAAATGCAACAGACTCCGCCATGATTATTGATGCGATGGACATTTTATACTCCGGTCATGTAACTGGTTTCTGTCTTGCTTCTAGCGACAGTGATTTTACCCGTCTTGCTATGCGCCTTCGCGAATCTGGCATGTATGTCATCGGGATGGGAGAACGCAAAACACCTGAGCCATTTCGCTCTGCCTGTGAAAAATTTGTATTATTAGACCTTGTTTCTAACGTAGATTCTCCTGTCAAGAGTACACCAAAATCAACTACGGAAACTACTGCGGATGCACTGACACCTTTGTCGGAAATCGAACAGGCTCTTGTAAAAATTATTACTGACAACGGAAACGATGGAACTTCTATGGATATTGGTGAGCTTGGAAGCCGACTTTCGAAGATGTATCCATCTTTCGACGTACGAAATTACGAATATACAAAGTTCTCCAAGTTCTTAGAGGCTGCTGAATTTAAGAAGTCCATTTCCTTAAAGTATACAGAAACAACGGTCACGGCATTTTTGTTAGATGCAGACATTACCTTAGAGGACATTCACAAAGAAGTTCTTGCCATTCTGAAACAGACCGAAAAGCATTCCATGAATGTCGGCGAATTGAATCAGAAGCTTTGCAAAAAATTTCCAGAGTTCAATATCTCTAATTATGGCTACGCCAAGCTATCAAAAATGCTGGGTGATTTCAAGGAATGTAAGCTGAGTAATTTCGGAAAAATTATTACTCTAAAGTAATCTCCGCATTATCGAAAAAGGGATGTATCCACATACATCCCTTTTTATTAACACCTATTCCACAGCTAGTCCAAGTGTTCCCAATATGTATTCTATTTCCTGATTTATTTCTTCCTCTGTAAGTTCATCCACTTGAGCGGAAATACGCAATCCATCTAACACGTATGTGATATTTCTTGCAGCCACTTTAGGATTCTCACACACCATCCACTCTGCGTTTACTCCCTCTGTGATCAACTTTTCTAAACCTATCACTGCCTCTTCTCTCGCTGTCTTCACTATATCCTTCTGTTCAAACAGATATTCAAAGGTTGCCGCTACCAAACTATCCTGCTTTAAAATCACCTTTTTTTGCGCTTCCAAATATGCCAGTAACATTTCTCCTGGTGTCAGCCCATCCTCACATACTGTAACCAAAATCTCTTTATCTGAATGCTCTTCCTGCAATACTGCCTCAAAAAGAGACCTTGTATCCGGAAAATAAAGATACAAACCACCGCGGCTAATATCGCACGCATCAACAATATCCTTCATTGTTACCTTTCTATAACCATTTTTGCAGAATACCTCTCTTGCTTTCTCTACAATATATTTTTTCTTCTGTACCGATTTGTTTCCCATTCTCCGTTACCATGCCTTTCCACATTCAAGTCAATCTATCTTTCACATTTTTCACCCTGAAACTGTTCTATCAATTCTTTCATTTTCAGAAGCAACGCTAAAAACACACCACTCTTTACCCCTTCAGACCAATATACTCCCTTAACTTCTCCTTTAAGCACATATTTTGACAAAATATCTCCTAATGCTTTCATATCCTGCAAAGTACTGCCTTCAATGAACTCATACTCATCCTTTATCGTTTTAAGACGATACTGAGAAAACGTGTAAACATAATTGCGATTCATAAATACCGTAGCCTTTGCCTCACGAACAAAGCTTAATAATGTTGAATCATACACCGGAACAGGCATTGATGTTTCTTCAATCCCTTCGCCTTTATAAATATCAGATGTATCCTGACCATTCATTTTCTCCAACCAGTTCACATATCTTAATAGTTTTATCACATCATCCTTATATACAATTACTACTTCCTCATTCGATAATTTTTCATTTTTCAGCATACAATCACACCCTTCCCACACGACATTCTTTTTTATATTGTAACATGTCTGTCAGAAAAGTACACATATTTTTTGCTTGAGATATTGTATTTCGGATATTATAATAAAGAACATCTTTTTATGATACAGAATGGAGAAAACATTATGACAGCACAGTCCTTTTTTACAAACTTGGCACGTATTTTCTTAAGACCCTTATCCTTTATTCCCGCATTACTTATTATGTACTTCATTTATTCCTTTTCTGCACAAGATGGTCCCACCAGCTCACAGTTGAGCTCATCCATGTCGCATAAAATTATTCATGTCATTGATCGAGTTTTTGATTTTGAATTGACTGAAGAACAGATTGATAACGGAGCCGAAAAAATACATTACTATATACGAAAAACTGCTCATTTTACGGAATACTTCATATTAGCCGCTGCCATTTCCCTTCCTCTTTATGTATATGGTATTCGAGGAATATGGCTTATGCTCACTGCCTTGATTCTATGTGTTGGTTTTGCCTGTCTTGACGAGTATCATCAGCTATTTGTTGCTGGACGCGGATCTTCTACAAAAGACATATTAATTGACTCTTTTGGTTCTCTTACCGGAATTGTATTTACAAGAATTATAGGCTATATTTCAAGAAAATCTTTCTTTGAACCAATCTTTAAAATAAAACATTATTAATCAATATAGTTTTATTTTAACGCAATATAGATATATACAAATTTTAATATGCAGTGTATGATAAATATATGTTTAGCAGAGATGCTAGACTTGCTAATTAGCAATTCCGGAAGAATTCCCCTTTTACACAAACAGGAAGCCTGATAACATCAGGCTTCTTTGTTTGCATATAGAAACATTTTTATATAGAGTTTTTGTTACTCTCCTACATAATACATTTGAAATATTAACATTCTAGAAACAAAAAGAAATCGAGTCATTTTAATATACTCGATTTCTTTTTTAATATTCATATTAATTATAAAGCACTGGTCTTCCCTTCTGTGCCACCGCTATATATGTTTTACCTTCATTTAACTGAATCTCATTTCCAAAATCATCGTAGAAAACAGTTGGTGTATAATCTCCTGTCTTTTGCCATGTCACATGAATACATTTTCCCTTTGTAAAGAAATACCCATCTTCTGTGGTATCATAATTTTGGAAATAGAGATAACCATTTTTATCTAACTGACACCACTTTGTATTCTGTACAATAACATTAGCAAAGCTAAGCTGCTGCCCTGTCAAAGCATCTATCTGAGGAGTACCGTGAAGTGTCTTATAATACAAACCATCTACTGGATTATACGCAAAAGCACTCTTAGTATAGGTAAAAATCTGTGATAAATCAATCACATTTGCTGTCTGTGCTGCGGCACCATATTGCTCTAACGTATTCACACCTTCTGCAAATGTAAAATTCTTATGATTATAGTATCCTTCTCGATTATGCAACGAATAACCTAACTGAGTGCATACATTCATAACTCCTTTTCCACTCGTATAAGCATTGTGTGGTGCCTTCTTATCTGCTGTTCGAAAGAAAGCTGCTGAACCAACTACACCACCGCCTACACCATACTGAGCTGAGCCTGATAGATTATTTATATCCGGTGCTGTAATTCTATCCTTCATATATACTACACCACCAAAATGAACAAGAATCGGATCCCATTCTGTTGCTTCTGGAATATAATAAGCTCTACAACTTCTGATATTTCCAATCTGTGATAATCCATGCCAATTATCAATAATCGCTAACTGCCTGGAGATTTCTCCCTCTTCCATAATTTCGTATAAAATCTTTGCATTACCAATTCCGTAAGACGGCTGTGCCTTTTTATCTGTCGGCATCATAATCGCAAGCGGTCTTAATGCAGCCTGTTCTGCCGGTATCCACTCATTCGTATACTTACTTCTTACATATCCCGGAAGCTCTTCTGCCTGAACATGCATTACTGGCGCTATACTTCCCCCTATTATAGAAATTGTCATCGCAAGTGCCATTCCCACCGTTGCCAGCTTCTTACTACTTCTGCCTAATTCTTTCTTTTTCATTTTATAAACCATACCTTTCCACAATATGTAATCTTATCCATTTACATAAGATATCTATATTTTACCGTTCCTACCTCCCTTGGTCAATTGTAAAAAATTTCCATTTAGAAACGAATTTTAGCCTTTGCTTTCGGAGCACTAACTATTTCTCCATGTTCCTCCTTATAACGCCTAATTACTGCCATGAACTGTTCTCCATATTTCTCATATTTTGCCTGTGCAACTCCGGTAATCGCAAGCATTTCTTCTCTCGTCACAGGCATATAACCACTCATTTCCAATAATGTCCTATCTGTGAAAACAACATATGCCGGAACATGCATAGCCCTTGCTGTTTCATTTCTGAGCTCTCGAAGTTTCTCATAAAGCTGAGGATTATCCACCATGATACGCCTTGTATTATTTGTCTGTGCCTTAACTAGATTCTTCTTTGCACTTTCTAACATGACTGCTGTTGTTTCTTTTGGAAGCTTCATCAAAAGTTGCTCACCCTTAACTGTCAGGTGATAAGAGTTCTCGGTAAGCTTCAACACCGCATATCCGTCATCCGTCTGTGCTAGAAAACCTTTTGTTAACATAAATCGCATAATCTCTCGTAAACGTTTCTGGCTTACTTCACGAATTGTTCCATAATAACTATTCTCGTTCATTCGGTATCGTTCTATCTTTTCATTTCTACTTCCTCGCAAAGCATCAATAATGACTGTCATACCATAACGTTCTCTACTTTCCTCTATACAACCAAGAATAATCCTTGCATATTTGGATACATCAACTTCTTCATAATTCTTCAAGCAGTTACTACAATTTCCGCAATAGTCACCTGCCTGCTCACCAAAGTAGCGAAGCATATATGCTCTAAGGCAATCGCTCGTATAACAGTAGTAGGTCATCTTTTTTAATCGTTCTCTATCCTTCGCCATGACCTCCTCTAGCTCTACCTCACTTAATTCTTCATTTTCACGATTATTGTCAATAAAAAACTGATTGGTATGTACATCCTGAGCACTATATAAAAGAATACAGTCTGAATTCTCTCCGTCTCTACCAGCTCTTCCCGCTTCCTGATAATAACTCTCCATATTTTTAGGCATATTATAATGAATAACAAATCTGACATCCGGCTTATCAATTCCCATACCAAAAGCATTGGTCGCTACCATAATTTGTGTTCTATCATAAATAAAATCATCCTGATGCTTTGCTCGCTCCTGATCTGACATTCCTGCATGATACTTGGAAACGGATAATCCATATTCCTTTAAATACTCATATATCTCTTCCACAAGCTTTCGGGTAATACAATATATTATTCCACTTTCTTTCTGATATTCTGTAAGCAGCGACAGTATCTCCTGCTTTTTATCCTTAGGCGTTTTCACCGAAAAGGAGAGATTCTTACGATCAAATCCTGTCGTAACAATCTTTGGATTATGTAGCTGCAAAATCCGCATAACATCATCACGAACCGCCTGTGTTGCTGTCGCCGTAAATGCTCCTACTACAGGGCGTTTCGGTAATCTCTGAATAAATTCTATAATTCTTAAATAACTAGGCCGAAAGTCCTGCCCCCATTGTGATACACAATGCACCTCATCTACACTAACAAAAGATATTTCAGCATGTAGTGCAAAACTCAAAAAAGATTCTGTCAACAATCGTTCCGGAGCTACATAAATAATCTTATATTTTCCTGCCTTTGCAAAATCCAATGCTTTGAAATACTGCCCTTGCGTCAAAGAACTATTCAAAAATGCCGCATAAACTCCTGCTTGATTTAATGCAGCTACCTGATCCTTCATCAAACTGATTAACGGAGAAATAACCAACGTAATTCCTGAAAACATTAAAGCTGGCACTTGATAGCACAGTGACTTACCTGCTCCTGTCGGCATAATTCCAAAAACATCTTTTTTCTCTAAAAGAGCATCTATTAACGTTTCTTGTCCTTCTCGAAAAGATTCGTAACCAAAATAACGTTTTAAAACCTTATACTTTTCTTCTTTATACATTTCTTTACCTCATAGTCAGACATACGAAGAAGCAGCCCAATGAGACTGCTTCTTTACTTCTCCTCTTTCCATTCTTTATAATATAAATACACGATACCTGCTGATGCTGTTAAAATCAGCAATGCAATCAGCGTCATTTTATAAAGCAATCCTGCAATATTTTTATAATATTGTCCATCCTCCAATAAAATTTGGGGTTCCTGATATGTTACACTTTGAATCAATTCCAAATAATCAGCTTCATGAAGATTACCTTCCTCATAATAACCATACTGATATGCATATAAAATTCCATTTCGTACAGTTACTGCACTTTTTTGCAGATAAACACCATCAATGCTGTCGCTCTCAACCTGTAAAGGTTTCTCACTTGTTATATACCAGTAATTACCTATTTTCTCCATCGTTACATCTTGATAATCCATAAAAAAACCTGAAATATAGGATTGGTATTTTTTCTTATCATATCGTAAAGTATTCTCTGTTATAGTCAGTTCCTCTCTTGTAGTAGTAAGCTGATGCAAGGTATTCATATTCCCCCACAAATCCATACAAAAAAACTGAATACTCTCCCCTAACTCATTTGTATGCATATATTGCGCCTGCACATATTGTTCTTCTCTTGTATTCACTATCTTATTCCAGCCCTCAGCAAGATGAAAGTCAACTCCACTCTCTTTATCCTGATATATTGTACCTTGATTCATTCCTCCAAAAGAAATACTATCGATGACCTTTCTTATCATCTCTTCCATATCTGTTGTTATCTCACCAAGATAGCTTCTTAATGTAATATTATAAATTCTGCTTTCCCGAATGGTATAATATTGATAACACTCCACCGTCTTTTCATCATACAGCTGTGTAAAATGAAACAACACATAGGAAGCCTCCTCTGTATCATATAGCCGATATCCATTAACTTTATACCCATAAGATGCGTATGCTGTCTGAATTGTTTCTGCAAACTCACTAATCTGTTCTTCCGATAAGGATTGCATACTATAGACATAGTCAATGTTACTGTTTTCATTCATTGTCACTACTATTTCATAACTGTCATCCTGTGCAATTGCATTTAATATAATCCCTGCATCCTTATAGTAGTCCTTAATCTTCTCACGATCTCCCCCTACCTTTTCCAAATACGGATCATTCTCTGCAATATTCTGCCCTAACAGATAACACGTAATTGGAATCATCATCGAAATATCCACCTCTTCCAATGTTACCTGCGTCATTTCTATCTCCTGCGCATTTATATCTACCCCTTGTATAAACAATAAACAACACAAAAGACCTACTAAAAATTTTTTCATTTGTCTCCTTTTTTTCCCACAGCCCGCTTTAGCTTTGCCTTCATTCTCTGCAAAGCATTATCCGTTGATTTCTCATCTCTCCCTAACACTTTAGCAATCTGAGAATAAGTCATTCCCGTAATATAAAGATCTAACACCTGCTTTTCAAACAAGCTTAACTGCTTATCTATCAATGCTTCTATATCCGCAACATTTTCTTTATCAATAAAAAGTTCCTCTGGATTCGTCTCAGTCTGTGAGGCTAATATCTGTATCAACTCTGCCTCTCCACCATCATGTTCTCCCTCTGCCATATCTGCATATAAGGATATATAAGAATTCAGTGGTGCATGCTTTTCTCTCCTAGATGCCTGAACTGCTGTATACATCTGTCTTGAAACACATAAATCTGCAAAAGTATAAAAACTTGCATCTCTTCCAGCATCATAATCACGAATTGCCTTGAAAAGACCAATCATGCCTTCTTGGATTAAATCATCGTTGTCTGCGCCTAAAATATACATGGATTTTGCTTTTTTTCTTACTAAATTCTTATACTTATCCATGATATAATCTGTAATCCGTTTATCACCTTCCCGCAAACGGTCAATCAACTCTTCGTCAGTGTATGCCTCATACAATTGTCTCACCCCACATTTCGCAAAACTTCTATATATATTTTTTGCGATTTAACCTCTTTGGCGCACGATTTCGTATGCAAGCACTCCAGCTGCAACCGAAGCATTCAGAGAATCAATATCCCCCTTCATAGGAATTGAAGCGATAAAATCACACTTTTCCTTCACCAATCTTCCAACGCCTTCGCCCTCGTTACCAATTACAAGACCTATAGAACCGGTCAGATTTAAGTCATACATAACCGTTCCACCCATATCTGCGCAAACAAACCACATACCTTCCTTTTTCAAGTCCTCAATGGTCTTTGCCATATTGGTTACTCTTGCAACAGGAGTATAATTTAATGCTCCTGCGGATGTTCTTGCTACGGTAGCAGTTAAACCAACAGCACGATTCTTTGGAATAATGACTCCATGCGCACCTGCTAGATTTGCTGTTCTAATAATTGCTCCAAGATTATGTGGGTCTTCAATATTATCCAACAAAAAAACAAATGGTGCCTCTCCCTTTTGTCTTGCTGCTTCCAAAATATCCTCTACTTCTGCATACTCATAAGCTGCTGCATACGCAATAACACCCTGATGTTTTCCAGTCTCACTTAACTGGTCTAAACGCTCTTTGGTTACAAACTTTACCATGGTATTATGTTTTTTTGCCTCACGCTTAATTGTCTGCACCGGCCCATCTTGCACACCATCTTGGATAAAAATCTTATCAATTGGTTTTCCTGAACGAAACGCTTCAATCACTGCATTTCTTCCTTCTATTGTAAATTCTTCATATCTCATACGATTACCATATCTTTCTTCAAATTTAACAAATAATATTAGTAACTATTTCCATGTCTTCAGAGTTACTAATATTATTTGTTCATCTAACTGATTAGCTTACTTTTCCATTTGGAATTTTTATAATTCGATTCCTGCTTTCTTTATTCCTAAATCAACAAGTTCTACTACTCGCTTTGTATTATCTGCTAAATACAAATACCCACACACAGCCTCAAAGCCTGTTGCTTTTCTATAATCGGACAAAGAAGCATTCTTAGCAGCGGAATGAATCTTTGTATTTTTCCCTCTACGATAAATACTCTGCTCTTCTTCCGTCATGTCTTCCATGATTGCTTCCACGATAGCAGCCTGTGTTCCTGCACACACAATCTTTGTCGTATGCTTATGTAAGGTATTAGCTGCTCTCTGACCTCGTTCTACAATCAAAGTTCTGATAACCATTTCAAACACAGCATCTCCAATATATGCAAAGGTTAAAGGAGAGTAGGTTCGTAAATCAACCTCACTCTCTCCAAAAACCTGATGAATCTGTGCTAATACACTTACATTTTCTTCCATTTTACACCCTCACGAGTATCTTCTAATACAATACCCTTTTCTAACAGCTCATTTCTGATAGCATCAGCCTTTGCAAAATCCTTTTCCTTCTTAGCTGCTTTTCTCTCTTCAATCTTTGCAAGCACATAGCTTTCCAGTTCAGCATCAATGCCATTACCTTGCTCTTTTTGGGCATGCGCTGTTGCAAGGTTCAAGGAAAGTACTTCGTCAAAGCTCTTTACCAATGCAAACTTCGTTGCATCTGACATATCAGCCTTTAACATATCATATAAAACAGTCACTGCCATAGAAGTATTCATATCATTGCATAACGCTTCTTCGAATTTTGCTCTATATTCGTTATACTTCTCTTCTTCCACTGCTCCTTCCTGCTGTAAAGAAGCAATTCTCTTTACCAGCTTATCATAAGCAGCAACCATATTATCCAATACCTCATAAGAGAACTCTAACGGCTTACGATAGTGTGACTGTAAACAGAACAAACGATATACTAATGGATTATATCCCTTTTCGGTAAGAAGGGAAACGGTGAGAAAATCTCCATTTGACTTACTCATTTTTCCTGATTTATCATTCAAATGATGTACATGGAACCAGTAATTACACCACTTATGACCTACAAAGGACTCACTCTGTGCAATTTCATTTGTATGATGAGGGAAAATATTATCTACACCACCACAATGAATATCCATATATTCGCCAAGGTGCTTCATACTAATACAAGAGCACTCAATATGCCAGCCCGGATAACCGATTCCCCATGGACTATCCCACTTTAATTCCTGATCATCAAACTTAGACTTTGTGAACCAAAGTACGAAATCACTCTTGTTCTTCTTATTCTCATCCTCATCTACATCGTCTCTTACACCAACGAGAAGCTCCTTTTCACTCTGGCTTGAAAATACATAATAATCCTCAAGCTTAGAAGTATCAAAGTAAATATTTCCACCACTTTCATATGCGTATCCCTTTTCCAATAATACTTCAATCATGTGAATAAACTCAGAAACACAGTTTGTTGCAGGCTCTACCACATCTGGAGTCTTAATGTTAAGCTTTGCACAATCTGCAAAAAACGCATCTGTATAGAACTTTGCAATCTCCATAACTGTTTTCTTTTCTCTCTTCGCACCTTTTAACATCTTATCCTCACCAGTATCTGCATCACTGGATAAATGACCAACGTCTGTAATGTTCATAACACGCTTTACATCATAACCTACATAACGTAAAGTTTTTTCCAAAACATCCTCCATAATATAACTTCTCAAGTTTCCAATATGTGCAAAGTGATAAACAGTAGGACCACAAGTATACATGGCAACCTTACCATCCTCATTCGGAATAAACTGCTCTACCTTTCTTGTTAATGTGTTATAAAATGACATTTTGTTTTCCATACAAATTCTACCTTTCTTCTTCTATCTATTCTTATCTTTGTATTTTATTGCTTTTTTACCACCCAACTAGCACTTTCTCTTTTTAAATATCTGTTTTCGACATATCAACTTCTTTTTTTAACTGCTTTAACGCCTGTTCAAGCTCAAGTATACGATTCGTCATCTGAGAATTGGCATGCTGTAATACCTTTATATCCTCTGCAATCGGATCTGGTAAATCCACTTGATTCATGTCTTCTCGCACTAGCTTCTGATTATTTCTCTTTACAATTCTTCCAGGAACACCTACAACCGTACAATTTGGGGGAACCTCCTCAATCACAACACTTCCTGCGCCAATTTTAGAGTTTTCTCCAACCGTAAAAGACCCCAAAACCTTTGCACCAGCACTAATCATAACATTATCGCCAATGGTCGGATGTCGTTTTCCATGCTCCTTACCTGTACCACCTAATGTTACTCCTTGATACAATGTTACATTATTACCAACAATTGCTGTTTCTCCAATAATAACACCATTTCCATGGTCAATAAAGAAATTTTCTCCAATCTTTGCACCTGGATGAATCTCAATTCCTGTTTTTCTGACTGCACGTTGCGAAATCCATCTTGCTAGAAAATAATGTTTTTTCTGATAGAGCTTATGCGCCACTCTATAATGAATCATCACTTTAAAGCTCGGATATAAAAACACCTCCATATCCGAATGGATTGCAGGGTCTCGCTCCCGTATTACCTTTATCTCATTTCGTATACTTTTCAGCCATCCCATCTTCCAGCCTCCCTACATAAAGATAAAAAGTGCAAGCTCAGCAGCTTGCACTTGCAAGAATTTCTTCCTAAATTCTTGTCTAACGCTTACTACATCACAGCAATTTCCCATTAATGAAAATAGTGCGTGCCAGCGCACGCACTTTGGCAAGAATTTCTTGCGAAATTCTTGTCTAACTACCACTACGCTACAGCAATTTCCTATAAAGTAAAAAGAAAGCGGATTAATTCATCATAAGAGACGAATTAATCCGCGGTTCCACTCTTCTAAAGGACCTAAGTCCAATCCTCTTACATTTAACGCATGCAAAACGTACTCTGCTACCTGTTATCATAAACGCTCACAAAATCAGCTCCCGGATGCACTTGGGTAATCCTCTTGCACAGAAATGCTCTCAGCCGGTGACATTTCCTCTCTGTATGGCTTCCAATCACTTACTCTTCCGCTCTAAGCCTTTATTTCTATTAAGCAATTTCCTCTTCAAAAAAATTACTTTCATAATATAGAATATTCAATTTCTTCGATTTTGTCAATCACTTAAAATTTCCATTATTTTTCAAGAGCAACAGCAGTATTCAATGCTATCTCCATCATTTGTGTGAAGGAGTTCTGTCTTTCCTCCGCAGTTGTCTCTTCTCCTGTAATGATATGATCCGATACAGTAAGAATTGCCAACGCATTCTTACCTGCTCTTGCCGCATTCATATACAAAGCAGCCGCTTCCATTTCTACACAAAGAACACCCATTTTTCTCCATGCGTCATTAGCAGTCTTACCATTGTCTGTATAGAAACTATCGGAAGACAATATATTTCCAACATGGTAATTTGCATTCAATCTATCTGCCTGCGCAATGACCTCTTTCATCAATGGATAGCTTGCAATCGGAGCAAAGGTCCCTGAAAGCTCATACTGACTTGCATAATTGGAATTCGTACATGCTCCCATTCCGAAAATAATATCTCTTACCTTTATCTTTTCCTGAAGCGCTCCTGTTGAACCAACACGCATAATATTTTCAACGCCAAAGAAATTATATAGCTCATAAGAATAAATTCCTATGGTAGGCATACCCATTCCACTTGCCATAACACTTACCTTAACGCCTTGGTAGGTACCCGTATACCCCTGAATGCCTCTAACGTTATTAACAAGTTGTGCATTTTCTAAATAATTTTCTGCAATGAACTTAGAACGAAGCGGATCGCCCGGCATTAATACAGTTTTACCAAACGCATCTGCTTCTGCATTAATATGTGGTGTTGCAATCATAGCCATAATCTCTACCTCTCCTCTTTCTATAAATTAACATAATTATCTTTTTTAATAATGACGCTACATATATTTACTTATCTACTTCTATCAGAATTTTATTACCTACTCATGCTTGTATGTTCTTTCATTCTTCTTCGTTTTTCTATCACTGCATCTTCTTACATCCTATACAATCATCACAGCCTCTAGCCACTCTATCTTCAGAATATAGCTCTCTTGGTGATGTAAGCATACAAATAGCTTGTGACGAGATACCCTTTCCTTCTCCGGTAAATCCAAGTCCCTCTTCTGTTGTCGCTTTTACATTAACCTGTGTAATATCAATTTTTAGCGCATTTGCTATATTTTTTCGCATAGAATCAATATGTGGTCGCATCTTCGGTGCTTGTGCTATAATGGTCGCATCTATGTTTTCAATCAAAAACATATTTTCCTCTAATAATGCTCCTACTTTTTCTAACAGGATAACGCTAGAGATTCCTTTGTATGCAGGGTCAGTATCCGGAAAATGTTTTCCAATATCTCCCAAAGCAGCTGCTCCCAATAGTGCATCACAAATCGCATGCAGAAGCACATCCGCATCCGAATGACCTAACAAACCAAGCTCATAGGGAATTTCTACTCCTCCAATAATCATTGCCCTTCCCTCTACAAGCTTATGCACATCATATCCCATTCCAATTCTCATAACAATTCTCCTCCCTTCGCAATTATCCATTATTTTCTATTATTGTGGCATTACAAGGCGATCAAAGCCTTCTAAAAGTTCTGTTACTATCTGATATAACCGATCACAATCACCCTCTCTGACACCTTCTACATTTAATGGCATCTGTGGATCATGAAGTGACATACGAAGTAACAACCAACCTTTTACTTCCTCTGTATCAAAAGTAATTCTTACACCTTCATAAGAATTTGGTGCTATCTGATAACCCTTTTCCTTGGCTCTTTCTTCAAATGTATTAAGCGCATTCAAGCCATAGGACTTAAAATCGTCACCCTGAATCTTAAAACGATATTCTCTTTCTTCATATCCCTTTTCCAGCGCCTCTATAAAGGAAGCAAGCGCTTTTCCTTCTTTTGCAGCCTTCGCTAATGCAATGAGAAGCTTTACTGCCATGTAAGCACCATCATCCAAGAAATAATTCTCACTTAAAGCACCATGTCCTGATGTTTCAATGGCAAGCGGAGATACAATACCTTCCTTATTCAAACGAATAGACTCATTAATAACATTCTTATATCCACGCATATATCTATGCTGCTTCATACCAATGCTATCAATAAATCTTGTAAGTCTATCACTTGTAACAGAATCAGTAACAATTGTTCCTCCTGGATAATCTTTTGCGATAATAGCTGTCATCATGGCAATTATGGCATCTCTATTTACTTCCTCTCCATTTGGAAGAACTGCTGACATTCTATCTACATCCGTATCAAAAATAATACCTAAATCCGCCTTATTATTTAATACCGCACTCTTAATAGCTTCCATTGCCTGCTTATTTTCAGGATTTGGAATGTGATTTGGAAAATGTCCATCTGGCTCAAGAAACTGACTTCCTGATGTATTAGCTCCAAGTGGTTTTAATACCTTCTCTACGAAGAAACCGCCAGCACCATTACCAGTGTCTACAACAACATGTAATCCCTCTAATGGCTTATCATAGTTATCTGCCTGTATACTTTCTTTTATCTTATCCTGTAAAAAGTTACAATATACGGAAATGCTATCTACCTTTTCCACTCCTGATAAATCAGCTTCTGTATAAGTAAGTCCTGATGCTATCTCTAAAATCTCTGTAATATCATCATGTTCTAAACCACCATCACGATCAAAGAACTTATATCCATTACGGTTAAACGGAAGATGACTAGCAGTAATCAT
The DNA here is from genome assembly GCA_017436865.1 of Lachnospiraceae bacterium. Taxonomy (GTDB): domain Bacteria; phylum Bacillota; class Clostridia; order Lachnospirales; family Lachnospiraceae; genus COE1. The sequence continues at coordinate 652 of JAFSCH010000099.1, read as the reverse complement.
AATTGCACCATCAAAAGTGAATTCTTCAAATACTGTTGTCATAAACATAGAAGGAGTTGAAACTAATCCACAATAAAATACATTTGCTCCTGCTGCTACCATTCCCATTGCGGCAGCCTGATATAAGCTATCTGCTGTTATTCTGGAATCATGGCCAATTCCAATTCTAAGCTCTGTAATAGCCTTTCCCTTCTTATCTGCAAGCCATTTAGCAAATGCACCACCAATCAGATTACCTGCCTCCTGTGTTAAATTAACAGATTCCCCAGCAATACCTTCGCATGCGATTCCTCTGATGTCGCTGCCATTTTGTAATTTCATTAAATTCTGCATAGCTATCCTCCAAAAAAACTCTTTTGTTTCAATTGTCTCAACCGTAATGTTATCATAATTAAGCTGTTATGACAATCATTCCTTTTATGGTTCATACATACTTAATAGTAAATGCTAAGTTCATAAGAAAATATAATATATTCGAATTCTTTCCTCTATATCAAAAAAAGCCTTGTAAATCACTACAAGACTTTACTTACATATTATTTCTTTTAAATATTATCGTATTCCTTCAAAACCGAACACACAAATCTTTATCAAATGACTTCCGGAATCCTTTCGGATTCTCACTTCCACAATTCTTCCTTTACCTTCCAGG
>JAFSCH010000098.1 GCA_017436865.1 Lachnospiraceae bacterium | reverse complement strand
TTGCGCTAGGAAGGATGATATCTTATTCGCAGAAAGTGTTCAATTCTATTCGTAAATAATTGGGTTTTACCAAAAAATCTGAACAGCAAAGTGTTCAGATTTAAATGTTAATCACTGTTCACTTTTAATTGTAAATCAACAGGTTCCCGAGAATTTGAACTGGCAGAGGTGAAACTTCTGATTGATGCGATTCAATCTTCAAAATTTATTACAGAGAAAAAATCCCGTGAGCTGATTAAGAAAGTAAAAGGATTTGTAAGCGAGCACCAGGCAAAACAGCTGGATCGTCAGGTATATGTTCAGGGGAGAATCAAAACGATGAATGAAAGCATTTATTACAACGTAGATGATATTCATACAGCGATTGCCACAAATAAAAAGATTCGATTCAAGTACTATGCCTTGAAGCCGGATAAGTCAATGGTCATGCTAAATCACAACGATTATTTCAGCGTAAGTCCATGGGCGCTTACCTGGGATGATGAGAATTATTATCTCGTTGCATTTGATGATTACAGCAAGACTTGCAAACATTACCGTGTTGACAAAATGCTTAAACTTGAAGTGACAAAGGAAGCAAGAGAGGGAAAAGAAGTATTCAAAGACTTTGAGATGGCAGCTTACTCTAAGGCAACCTTTGGAATGTATCACGGTGAGAAAAAGAAGGTAAAGATACAGTGTCATAATCATATGGCCGGAGTTTTCTTTGACAGGTTCGGAAAAGATATTTCATTCAGGACAGTAGATGATGACCACAGTGAATTTGCAGTAGATGTAAATGTTAGCCCTCAGTTTTATGGCTGGATTTTTGGACTTGGTAAAGAGGTGAAAGTTGTTGCACCAAGTGATGTGGTTGAGGACATGAGGAAACATGCTGAGGAATTCTTGGCAAAATATAGGTAGGTAGAAAAGTTTTACAAAAAAATAAAGAGAAGAGGCTTGAAATGAATATTTCCACAAAAATGACGGAAGCAATTTTAGATTATTGGTTTGCAATTGAATTTTTATCGCAAGATAAATATCCTAATGTTTATGAGATACAAAATATAGTGAAGAAACATAAAAGGGAATTAAAGGAAGGAAAGGCATCTAGAAAAAGCATTGAAACGTTTATTCAACTTAATGAGGAAGATTTTGATAAGAGCATTTACCAAATAATAAAACAGGAAACCGAAGCATGTGGTATGAATTTGTGGGGGAACATTACTTTTTATGTTGGTAAGATAAAACGCGAAAAATGCATAGAGAGTATTGCAAAAGTTATCACAAATCCAGGTGATGACGTTAGCCCTGAAAAAAGTTCTGATAGTATTGCGGTTCTAAGTTTGCAATTGAATCCAGAGGGAAAATATATAGAGGATTCCTTATCATTATCTACTGTTATTTGGGCATTGAATGCTTTGAAAAATGAGAAAGCAAATTTATCAGAAGTTATTTCATCTAAAAAATATCAAATAGATGTAAAGGATTTATCAGACACTTATTTTGATGAAGATAAGACGCAAAAGAAGATTGAGGAAGATGAAGACCTCCAAAATGAAAAAGACGAATTGCCAAGATTTGTGGCAGAGGCAGTTACTTGGTCGGATTTAAAAAAGCTTTATAAATATGTTTGTAATACTTATATTAAGAATAATATAGATATTCAAAATGATGAAGACTTACAAGATGTATATGGAATTTCTTTTCAAATGTTTGTGGATCAGAAAACAAGAAAGACTAACGAGAATGATTATTTGGGACTGAACCATGATTACTTTTCTAATGATATACAGATAGTATTGAATAAGTTTCAAAGCGGAGAATTATCAAGAGATGTTTATATGGGACAGGATTTAATTGACTATATAAATATTCTAAATGAGTCTAGTAGTAATCGTAAAAGGATAAATCTGGTTAAAGCTGAAAGCAAAGAAAAATTATATGATGCATTGTCAGAAATTCTTACGATAAAAAATGCACCACTAGGAAAATGGCCATCGCGTTTTATGCCAGCACTAATGCAACAAGTAGCAATTAATTTTGCAATCAACAAAGGGAATTCGCCTCTTTTCAATGTGAATGGAAAGGTCTTTTCTGTTAATGGACCGCCTGGAACTGGAAAGACAACCTTGCTAAAGGAAATTGTCGTAAATAATGTAATTGAAAGAGCAATTCTGCTTGCACAGTATACAAATCCGAATGATGCTTTTGTGGCTCATAAATTTAAAAAGGGTTCTAAGGAAGAAAATGCATATTCATCTTATACTAGAAAATGGCATAGTATTAAGAATGATGAAATTAACAATTATAGCATGTTGGTAACATCATGCAATAATGCTGCGGTAGAAAATATATCAAAAGAATTGCCACAGTCTATGATAGGGGATCTTAAACCGTTAGATAATGATAGTGAAGAGCATCGAAAATTATTATCTGAAATATCTGATATGTTTGATTTGAATGCTGTTGGACTAAATGAGATTAATCGTGATGGCATTGAGTATTCTGATATTTATTTTTCAAAATATGCAGGAGATTTGCTTCGAAGTGATAATACATGGGGGATGGTAGCAGCTCCTCTTGGTAAAAAGTCAAATATTAAGAATTTCTATTTTAATGTTTTATCGCCACTGCTTTATGAAAGCTTTGGATCAAATGATATTATTAATAGTCGATTACAGAGGTATGAAAAATCTAGAAAACTGTTTTTTTCGCAGCTTGAAAGAGTTAAGAAGATAAGAGACGAGATATATGAAACTCAAGTTGCTCAGGAACAAATGCAAATTGCATGTGCCAAATATGATGAAATTAAACGTAACAATAAGAGCGTTATTGATGTTAAAAAAAATTCTATAGAGGCTGTAAATGATGAAATATCGAATATAGAAAAGCAAATATTAGATGAGAACAATGATATTGGAGCATTGGGAGAAGAAATTGACAAAAAGGCAATAGAAAAACAAAGATTACAGGATGATGCAGAAGCAAACGCATGCAATATAAAGCAGCTTTATGAGAAAAAAATAGCTACTTGTGGCAACGTTTCTATCTTTACGAAAATATTTAGACGTGCAAAATATGAAGCTATCATGAAACTTTCTGCAGAATATGAATCGGATATATCAGATATAAAGAAAAAGCAGGAAGTGTTGACTAGCGAAATTGAAAATTGTGAAAAATCAAAAAATGATTTATACGAGTCCGTGAGAAAGCTACAAGCAGATATTTCAAAACTTGAGAAATATAAATCTGATAAGAAATCAATAATTATTGATTTCGAAAATGAGATAAAGCAATTACAAGCACAAATTATCGCATCAGAAAATGAATATGATAAAGCTTTAAAAAAGTATAAACATATTATTACTGAAATGGAATCAAGAGATACTATTGATCAATATGATATATTTGATATTCAATATGCAAATAACATTATGGAAAATGATATTGATATTTCTACAAATGCTCAGGTTAAGAACCCTTGGTTCTCCCAAAGATATAATCGAGAGCGTGAAAAATTGTTTGCCTATGCTATGGAAATGAATAAAGATTTTGTTCTTTCTTCGCGAGCATGCAGAGATAATCTAGTGACATTATCGCATTACTGGGGAGTAAGGCCAGGCGATGATAAGCAGAAAATAACGTTTGATATGGAAGATATTTCTGCAATGCTGCCTTCGTTATTTCAAACTTTATTTTTGCTAGTTCCAGTTATATCTTCTACATTTGCATCAGTTGGTTCATTATTTAAAGATATAAAGAAATCGGGTATCATTGGCCTTTTGGTTATAGATGAAGCAGGTCAAGCACAACCACAAATGGCGGTTGGCTCGCTTTTTAGAAGTAGAAGGGCCATTATTGTGGGAGATCCTAAACAGGTGGAACCAGTTGTGACGGATGATCTCAAATTATTAAAGAAGGCTTATAATGCAGATGGATTAGAAATATATAAGCAGAAAAACTTATCAGTGCAAGTATTTGCTGATAGACTAAATTCATTTGGTACATTTTTGGAGAATGGCTCTGATTATCCTGAATGGGTTGGTTCACCACTTTTGGTTCATAGAAGGTGCATATCCCCAATGTATGATATTTCAAACAAATTATCTTATGATGGAATAATGAAATTGCAGACAAGAGCACCTAAAAAAGAAGTTGAGGAATTATTTGTTTTGGATGATTCTTATTGGTTAAATGTTGAAGGAAGTGAGACTGGAAATAAAAATCACTTTGTGAAAGAACAGGGAGAAGTTGTTTGCAAATTGCTTGAAAAAGCTTTTGAGAAAAGCAACGAGCCTGATATTTATATCATTAGTCCATTTACAACAGTTGTAGATGGAATTCGAAATTACATCAGAAGCTATTGCTATAAGCATCCTAATACAAAAATAGACAGTGAGTATATAACAGGGTATGAAGTTAAACGAATAGGAACCGTACATACATTTCAAGGGAAAGAAGCTAATGAAGTCATATTTCTGTTGGGATGTGATAAATCTGATGGCGCGAAAGGAGCGATTAACTGGGTTAATAATAACATAGTTAATGTTGCTGTTACTAGGGCAAAATACAGATTATATGTTATAGGTGACGAAGAAGCATGGAAGAAATCGGCATGTGTTTCATTAGCAAGAAAATATTTAAAAATGCATAGCGTAAAATAATAATTGGACAGTCAATGCAAAGGAATTGCTTTTGCGTTGACTGTCTTTTTGGTTATGTGGAAAAATGAAAAATGGCTTTCTATGCAGGTCCATGTTGGTCTGTGCAGTCTGTGCAGGTTTTAGGGCTGGGCTTTTTAAAGGACAGTCAAATTTGTAGAGTACACTTAGGAAGAGCTTAGTTGTCAATAGAAGGAGAGGTGACAGTAATGGAGAAAATTATATATTGGCTTAGATTTAAAAGAAGAAAAGAAATGAAAAAGTGCGGAAAATGTTGTTTGATTTGTCCTTTTTATGTGGAATGCATATCTGATGGAGATATATAGATAAAATAATGCGATTTGCTGAATACGGAACTCATTCGTCATTCAATAATCATCAATGGTTTTCCTTTCCCTTTACCGTTGAGTCATAACAATCAACAGGAGGATTTTGATGATGATAGATAGAAAAGATAAGAGATTTGTGAGCTGCCCGGTGTGCGGCAGAATCCTGATGAAGTGTCAGGGCGAGTGTAATATCGAGATAACCTGTGGGAAATGCAACCGTGAGATAGTTGCTATTGTGGATAATGAGAGAGTGATGGTGCTGGAGAACCGCAGAGGAAACGGGTGTGTAGGACAAGTTAAAGTAAGTGTCCAAAAGATCAAGGGTTGTAAGCAGATGCAACTGATGAAGCGAGCATCGAATTATTAAATAACAAAAAAACAGAATAAAATGAGGAATCAGAGGAACCGTCGGATTTGGCTGGAACCATCAAGGTCGGCACTGATTACCAAGAGTTTGTAACGAGTTGGATTTAGCATAGAACTATCAGGAGCCTACAAAACGGAAATAACGCCAGGTGGCATATAATTGTCGCTACCGGTCTTATTGTCATACGTTTTGTAGACTCTTTTTCTTGTGTTTATTTCCGTTTTGACTCTGGAAATGGAGAAAAAACTGGAAATGACAATGGGAATGAGAATTAGAGAATGCAGAGTAAAGATGGGAATGACACAGGAAGAATTGGCAGAGACTATATATACAAAGAAATGTACGATTTCTGCTTATGAGACAGGAAAAATTGATATCAAGGTAAGCATTCTTAGGGATATCGCAAAGATACTGAATACTACAGCAGGATATTTGATGGATGGAGATGAGATGGGATTTGATGCTGATGCGATGCAGCTTGCTATGATACTGCAGGAGATGAAGAATGAGGATGTGAAAAAAGTGGCGATTGAGCAGGTGAAGATTCTGGCAAGGTTAAATAAAGATGCATAGGTCAAAAAAAAATTAAAAAAGAGTTTACTTTCTCGCTTTTAAATCATATAATTAAAGCGTAGAAGTAAAGTGCAGAGGTGAATAGAATGACTAAAAAGGAAAAAATTGAAAATTTTATTGAAAAATATAACGGTTATCTTATTACCTCTTTGGTGTGTAGTAAAGATATTTCGAAGACCTATGTTGCACAATATATTAAGGAACATGGTATGGAGAAGGTCTCAAGGGGCTTATATATAACGGATGATGTGTGGCCGGATGAGTTGTTTATTTTGCAGCAAAGAAATGGTGCGGTTATTTATTCTGGCGAAACAGCGTTATATTTGCACGGTTTGACAGATAGGGAGTATTCATCTGTGTGTGTTACTGTGCCACAGGGATATAATGCGAGTCATCTTAAGGATAATGATTTTGATGTTTCAGTGAAATATGCTGCACCGGATTTATACAAAATAGGAATTTGTGAGATTGCATCCAGCAGTGGAAATTTGGTTAAGGTTTACGATCAGGAGCGTTGCATTTGCGATTTGATAATGAATCGTAATAAGTATGAAGTACAAGTATTTCAAACGGCTATCAAGGAATATATGTCATCGAAGGACAAAAAGCTATCGCAGCTGATTGTATATGCAGATATGATGGGAATTCGAGATGAAGTGATGAAGTACGTGGAGGTGTTAGTGTGATTAGTTCATCAAGACAATTAAAAGATAAGGTGAGAAATATTTCGGATGGGAACAGTAATAAAGCGACTACGCTAATTCGAAATTTTATGATGGAAAGATTTCTGGAAAGAGTATCTATATCGTCATATAGAGATAATTTTATCCTTAAGGGTGGAATGTTGGTAGCGGCAATTGTTGGTGTAGATATGCGAGCTACGATGGATATTGATACAACAGTAAAAGCATTACCACTAAATGAGGCTGATGTACAGAGGATAATTGAAGAAATCTGTAACATCCCGCTGGAAGATAATGTTAGCTTTCAAATTAAAAGCACAAGAACTATTATGGAAGAGTTTGATTACCCGGGCATTCGCGTAATGTTGGAAGTTACGTTGGACAGAATGCGTCAACCAATTAAAATCGATATTTCTACAGATGATGTAATCACACCAAAGGCAATAGAATACGACTATAAATTGATGTTTGAGGATAGAACGATTTCCGTTCTGACATATAACAAGGAAACATTGCTCGCTGAGAAAATGCAGACAATTATAAATAGAGGAATCGCGAATACCAGATTAAGAGATTTTTATGATATTTACAGTATCATGAACTTCTATGGAGAGCAGATAGAGAAACAGGTTTTATGCGATGCATTTTTTGCTACTTGTGAAAAGCGGAAAACTATTTTTGCCAAGGATGATATAGAAGCTACATTACATTTGGTATCTGCTGATTTACATATGGCAGAGCTTTGGGGGCAGTTTCAGAAAAGTAATTTTTATGTAGGGAATCTAGAGTGGAAAAGTGTGATTGATTATGTAGAGAATACTATGAAGAAGTATTTGCTGTGATGTGAATAAGAATGTAAAAAAGAAAATAATGAAATGTATAATATACGACATAGAGTGTATTTATGTAAGGTAAGAAGGTAGATAAATGGAAAAATATCAGGGTGTTGCAATAACAGATGGGGTAAACAGAAAAAATCATATATTGCCATTGAATGCGATAATTAAGGCATACCGTGACACATGGAATACGGTTATTCCAATGAATTTAGGCTATGACAGAACAAAGCCGATAGGCTATACCATGTTGACTGGTGTATATATGGAGCCTGGAAAAGCGTATGTAACGAATGAGTCAGCAATTATGGAAACCGATGAAGAATATGAAAAAATGCGCGAAATGATAATGGCTTATGACTACAAGATATTTTGTGAGGAACATAGGAAAGAACTTGATACTTTAATTAATAGGTTGGGTTGCATTCTTTCTGATAAATTTCGTGTTGCACCAGTTGGTCAAGCGGTAGCTATCAAAGACAAAGATATTGTATCTCGTCTTTTTCCCGAATGGTCAGGAACAATGAAAGATGGACTTGCAGATGTGCGGGATTTAGAACCTGTTTACACGAGAAGTGAAAATGGTGAAAAGGGATTTCTTGTGCCAGGTGTTTATCATAAAGAGGGATATTTGCTCTTTGCACACCAGTTTTTTCGCAGAAGCTTATCTATATTGAATACTATAAATGAGGAATTTTTCAATTCGTTTGAAAAAATGCGTGATGTTCCAGATGTTGAAATAAAACTTCCGATAGACATGGATATGATTGGACTTGTTGGTACAGAACATCCAGAATTAGAGTATCAGTATATTCGAGGACCACATTTTAATGATGATTTGGATTGTATTCCAGAAGGTGTTACGTGCCATGAAAATGAGCATTATGATAATGTATTTTCAAATTTATTAAGCACACAGTTCTATTGGCATATTCAAGATGGGAAAAGGACGTTTGAATGCGAGGAACTATGTGATAAAGAAAACGTTTCTTTTGATGATGGACAAACTATGTTATGGGGATGCAGATATGTTCATAGCATGATAAATCCGAGTACAGGATTGCCAACTCATCTTGATGGTGCAATTAGACTTTATAATGATGAGCAAATCCTTGAAAGAATTGATTCAAAAACGGATATAAGTAAATGTGGAAAAAATTCGGAATATATAAAACTTTGGAGAATAGATAACGATTTTTCTGTAGCTATGTGGAAGGAACTTATCAGTTCATTTTATAGAGAGAATGCCCTAATAGGTGAATATTTTGGTGGTGTTGATGAAAAATTTGATCAAATAAGAAAAGAAAGTAATGAACATAACTCTGTGGTTAAAAGACCGAATAATTTTGCTCATATTGAATTAAATGAAGGAGATGGTGTTCGGATCTTTTTTAGATACACTAATAAGTTTGATATAGCTGAGGATAGAGATATCGGGATATATAATAAAGATGCTTTCATTCTTCAAGATAGGAAAAAGATTAAGATAATTGATGCAGATACAGTAACTCTTTTGAAGTATTTAAAACGTAAAGGGCTTGGCTTGAGAATACCAATTACTTCAATGATTGCATTTAATGATATGATATTCAATTTCCCGACATTGTGTTGCAAGAGTTTACATGTTGCGGATATTGTAATTACGGCAATAAAAGAATTGTGTCAGGCTTGGGTAAGAAAACAAGATGATAGGCTAATATCGTTTGGACTTATGGTTGATTTGACAGATGAAGCGGGGCATATATCTTTTGCAGGTCATGTAAATGATTTTGTTAAGTTGTTTGATTCTGTTCCCCACCTGTCTGATGTGGCGTTTGAGGAGTGGGTTGAGGCTATATATCAAGAGAATAATAAGTTTAAATTGGGAGGAGATTATCCGGATAAATTCCGTTTGATTCATGGAGATGTGGTGTGCTTCAAGAGGCTTATTGTTCATCCGGATAAAATTAGAAAAATGTGGATGGAAGATGGGTGTGTACATGCACAATTTAATATGAGCAAAGAGGAGGGAGACGAATTAATACAACATAAGGTCATCAGTGCACCATTTTATAGAATTATTCAAGATAAATGTAACAAATGCGGAAGAGATTATACGCAATGTACTTGCGTGAAATTTATTGATGAGGATGTTTCTGATGAAGTTGTAAAGGCTGATTTGCTAGGATTGATATGGACAAATAGAAATGCATTTTATCCTAACGGTCAACTTGAATTTACTAATTAGAGAAGAATGTTTCATCTTTTGTGTAAATAGGATATGTTTACAAATTGCAGTTTCATAAGTGAACAGTGGTAAAGATAAGTCGGTAGCTTTTGGAGTTTACCGGCTTTTTCTATTTCAAAAAGTCTATTCCCACGATACTACAAGTCTATTCTTTGGGGAACGACTTCGTCCATAGAAAGCCGTAGAATAATACCTGTAAGAAATAAGCAACCGGTTAGCTTTTCCTTGTATCGATAAATCACTAAGTATGGAGGAAACGATGGCAACGAAAGCAAATATAATTAAAGTATATGCGCAGGCGGATTCAGCCAAGAAGGTAGATATTATTATCAGATATTATCCGAATTTCATGGGAATCGTTGAAAGCTACACTGACGGTCTCAGATATATGATTGAAAACGAAAAAGCTTTTAACAGACAAGCTAATCGTGGAGAACTGGGAGTCAGAGTTCAGGCTAAAGGAAATCATAGTGATATTACCGGCAACAGTGCGGTTGCCAGTGTGATGACCAGAGAGGCACTTGTAGCTTGTGATTTATTATTTGGAATCGGACAGGGAATATGAGGGATGGTTGCCTATCATTACAGTGCTACTTGGAACCGGTATGAGAATCGGAGAGTGTATTGCTCTTCGGTGGGAGGATTTAGATTTTGAGAATCGTATGATTAGTGTAAATCACAATCTGTCAGAACGTTAAAGATTATGAAGTTGAGAGGGAATTATTAGATGTAAATGATTTGTGTGTATGCCTTGGTATTGGTAAAACTACAGCATGGGTTCTGTTCACGATGAAGTAACTTTGGAACAATTTAATCTTATTAGGCTTGCAATTGATGAGATTAACATGTTGGAGGAATTATTGTATTCTTCGCATATTCTATCTAGGGCTTCTGGAGTTTCGTATGGAGCCAGAGGCGTGAAAATAGTTTCAACATGACCATCGGGATATTTGACAGAGATGTAATTCTGTGTGTTTAGTTTTTTCTGCCATTGGAATATTCATTTGTATTAGAGTGTTTAAACAAAAAGGCACCATATATGGAGTAGAAACATAGAATAGTTAGTAAAACAATAAGGTAATTTTTCATGAATGATATAACGCCGGGAGCAAATTTTATTGAGATTTTAGAGGATGGGAAGCCGGATGCAGTAGCATGGATTAAGGGAAATGCAGAAAATCCTCAATTAAGTGGTGTAGTTCGTTTCTTTTTAACAGACTATCGAGGAGTGCTTATAGAAGCAGAAATGTATGGATTGCCAAATGTCAGAATAGCAAATTCTACTAACTTTTATGGAATGCATATTCATGAGTATGGAGACTGTACGCAACCATTTGACCAGACAGGCGAACATTATAGCTATCGTGAGGCGATGCACCCACAACATTCCGGAGATTTAATTCCCTTGATGGGGAATCAGGGTTATGCGTGGACGGCATTTTATGACAAGCGGATTACCATACCAGAGATTATTGGGCGAAGTGTGGTTATTCATGCAATGCCAGATGATTTTATGACACAACCGTCAGGAAATTCTGGAATGAAAATAGGGTGCGGCATCATACGCTAAAAAGCCAAGTTGTGTTTCAAAGTTTTTATTGTGCAAAAAATGAAGTTTATATTGAAAAGATGTAATGCTAAAAGTATAATAGTTCTTCGAAATGCGAGACATAATGCGAGGAGGAGTAAATACGAATGGATAAAATTTTAAAAAAATGTACAATTCAAGATCTTGATTCACTTCGGGAGTTATCAATTAGAACTTTTTATGAAACATTTGCACGTTTTAATTCAAAAGAAGATATGGATGTATATCTTGACGATGCGTTTCATGTAAATAGACTTACAAAAGAAATGAATGATACCAATTCGGAATTCTATTTTTTGTACTACAATGAACGTCTTGCAGGATATCTTAAATTGAACGAAGCACCATCGCAGACGGATATAAATGATAAAGAGTCATTAGAAATTGAAAGGATTTATGTTTTAAATGAATTTCAAGGAACAGGTTGCGGCAGAGCATTAATGGAAAATGCAATTGCTAAGGCAATAGAACGAAAGAAGAAATATGTATGGCTGGGGGTCTGGGAGAAGAACGAAAAGGCAAGTATTTTTTATAAAAAGAATGGATTTTATAGAATAGGAGCGCATTCATTTTTTATGGGTGATGATGAACAGGTAGATTATATTATGCGTAAAGATTTAGTAAGATAGAATATCGGTTTTACAATCATGTCTTTGACAGGTGAGAAAAAAGTGCAAGCTGCTGAGCCAATGTTTTAACCCCGGCATCATGACACTGGCTGCTGAGCTTGCATTTTTTGTGATAGGAAATTGTTGTAACGTAGTGAGTATTAGACAAGAATTTCGTAAGAAATTCTTGCCAGAGTGCGTGCGCAGGCACGCACAATTTTATGGAAGCGTGATATGTGGATTTGCGGTTTGTAACATATCGATAATAGCCTCTAATTGTTTGCCACTGTCAGCAAGTCCGTTCATAATAACTTTCTGTTCGTGGTTGCGAATATCAAAGAAGAAAGCAGCTTTCATAGGGTTGCCGGTAGTGCTTGCTGTTTTTTTTCTATGAAAAGAGGCTATATCGTGCTTGCGGATAAAGGAATAACGTAAATCACCACATGGCATGGATTTGATGCCAATATAATTCTCAGTCATGAACATGGTAGTTCCTTCATTGATGGTAAGTTCTTTTAGTGGTGCTGCGTTCATTTCTTGATCAAATTGTTCAACATCATAATCTGAGTGAAATAATGCCATTACTTCATTACGAGTATATTTTGCAACATCTTTTTTCTTTCCAATTTTCATTAATATAAGTACATATATCATAAGGAATGCAAAGATTCCTACAAAAGCAAGCAGTCCTGTGCGTGCCTGAGGATCATTCAGAGCACCATTAGAAATAGCTGCAATGAGTCCGAATGCCATCATAAGAATAAAGATGATAGGAATAATCTTCTTTTTCTGATTGCTGGCATTTCTTTTTGCATAAACTTCTTGCTCATAGTTTTGTAACCATACTGATTGTTTCATGTTAAGTTGTCCTCCAATTGATATAAAATGGTAACGATTTAACAGGCATGCGCATTTACTGCGGATGCCTGTTAAATCGTTACATAAAATGTTAATATTCTATATTCTAGGATATATATGTGAAGGTGTCAAGTTTGGCATTATATGGTCATTAATGTACTAGTCTGAAGTAATTAACAAAAAAGGAATGATATATATAACTTCTAGTGGAACATTGATGTATTTTGTTATTTGCATATTTAATAACAATGAGAGCATATTTATCTATGGTTTTAGTTTGCTTTTTAGTGTAATGGCATATTTGAATCGACATCTTATTGTATGTGGAAATGTAGTAATGATCATTGGATTTGTTGTACATTATATAAGGATGTTTGCTCAAAAAACGGTAAACATGGATTTATTGTTTATCGGAAGTGTAGTGATTGTACTGATTGCTATGAGTTCCATTGCAGCGATGGATTTATTACTGAAATTTAACATTGAAAATATGGAAGAGATTACTCAAAAATCGGCTGAGAATGAAAAAGCATCTAGTACTATGATAGAGGCTGCGAATGAAATAACCAAACGCTTTGATAATGCATCTGTGTTATTACATGATTTAGGGGCAGCAATTAATGCCAATGACGAAGCAATGCAAAATATAGCTGCTAGTTCATCAAGTACTGCTAATTCTATCCAGGAACAGGCTCTTATGTGTAATGAAATTCAAAAAAGTACCGATATAGCAGAACATGAAATTGAGAATATGGTAAATGCTTCCCAGACAGTTAAAAGGAACGTTAATGAAGGAACAGACCTTATGCTCGGTTTGCGGACACAGACAGACACTGTAGAGGAGAATAACCATAATACAGTATCGGCAATACGTCAACTTGCGTCAAAAGTGGATGAGGTTGGAAATATAAGTAATACTATTCTCACGATTGCATCACAGACGAATCTGCTTGCGTTAAATGCCTCAATAGAAGCTGCCAGAGCTGGAGAAGCAGGACGAGGCTTTTCGGTAGTAGCGGAAGAAATTCGAAAGCTTTTCGAGGATACAAGAGAGTCTGCTAATCAAATTACCAATATTATAACGGATTTAGTAGAGGATGTATCATCCACTGCACGTACAATTGAAGTTTCAAGTGATACAATCATCAAGCAAAGTGAAATGATTGATACGACAAAACAAAAATTTGAACTTATTGCAAATGAAATATCAGATTTAATTACGAACATCAATACTACCGAAGATAATATGAAGGAGATTTTGAAAGCAACAGGGGTTATTAGTGATAATATTAGTCATCTTTCCTCTACGAGTGAGGAAGTTGCATCTGTTTCAGAGGAAGGTACAACGATTTCAGCAAAAGCAGTAGCAGATTTGAAGCGAGTTAATCATGAGCTAACAAGAATTTATGAACTCTCAAGCAAACTGAAAGAAATATAGCAATGAGTGAAGATATGGTGTGAAGTTATAATTACAACAGAATAAAAATTTTGCAAGATGGAATATCCGTGTTACAATATAGTGTTGTAGCACGGATTATTTATGTTAACAAACACATACAGATAGGAACAGAAAAATGAAACTAAGGGAATATTTAAAAGAAAATAGACTTATTACAGATGGTTCTTTTGGAACCTATTATGCAGATAGATATAGTACAGAGGAAATGCCGGAACTTGCGAACTTGACGCATGGGGAATGGGTTGAAGAGATACATAAGGCATATATAGAAGCGGGAGCAAGATTAATTCGAACCAATACGTTTGCTGCTAATAGTACATTGTTGAATGTTGACAAGGAAGGGGTTCGAGAGGTCGTTAAAGCTGCAGTAGCTCATGCAAGAAAAGCAACGGCTGAAATAGCAGAAAGCTCTATTTTTATAGCAGGCGATATAGGACCGATTCCGAAGGCTGCGGGAATGGATGATGCGGCAATGGAGGAGCAGTATTATGAAATTGCCTGCGCGTTTATTAAAGAAGGCATTGAGATTCTTACATTTGAAACTTTTGCAGATATGACACACATATTGCCTGTTATCCAAAGAATAAAACAAGAAAATGACATCTATGTCATGGTACAATTTTCGGTAAATCAATTTGGTTATAGCAATGCAGGATTAAGTGCAAGAAAGCTTTTGCAGGAGGCAGCCAATGTAGCAGAAATTGACGCAATAGGGCTTAACTGTGGAGTGGGTCCTGGACATATGGAACAGATATTTGCCGGATTGCATCCTTATCTTATGAACAGAGAAAAGGCGCTAATCGCACTTCCCAATGCGGGTTATCCAAAAAGAATCCAAAATCAGTTACAATTTGCAAATCAACCGGATTATTTTGCCGATAAAGTAAGTAGTATGGCAGACAAGCTGGGGCTTGATGTGGTAGGTGGATGCTGTGGAACGAATCCGAATTTTATCCGCGAGTTGGCGAGAAGAACGAAACTGAGACAAGGCAGGATAGAGAAAAAAATCGTATACATGGAACCAGTAACAAAGGCAGTAAGACATGTTGGGTTCTTTGAAGAGGAAGATGGTACGATAAAGAATAAGAAGCTGATTGCTGTAGAGCTTGCGCCACCGGCAGATGCAGATGATGAGAAACTTTTAGAGGCAGCACATATTTTACAGAAGTCTGATGTAGATGTATTGACATTCCCAGATTCGCCATCAGGAAGAACACGAATCGATTCCGTGCTTATGGCGGAAAAGGTAAGAAGAGAGACTGGTATGTGTGTTATGCCACATATCTGTTGTCGTGATAAGAATGCCATTGCTATGCGTTCTCTTTTCCTGGGAGCACATATTAATGACATCAATAATATGTTGATTATTACAGGAGACCCTGTTCCATCTATGGTTCGCGAAACGGTAAAAGCAGTATTCAATTTTGATTCGGTGGGACTTATGAATATCGCAAAAGATATGAATGAAGAAAGCTTTTGTAGTAGTCCGCTTGTATATGGTGGTGCCATTAATCAGGGGAGAAGAAATCTTGAAGTGGAGATAAAGCGTGTGCAGCGTAAAATGGAAGCAGGAGCGCAGTTTTTCTTTACGCAGCCGGTTTTTTCGAAGGAAGCAGCAGACAGAGTGCGTAGAATCAAGGAAGAAACAGGTGCAAGAATTCTTTGCGGTATTATGCCATTGATTAGTAGACGGAATGCTCTATTTATGAAAAATGAGATTGCAGGAATTGCTGTTACGGATGAATTAATAGCACGCTACCCGGAAAAGGCAACGAGGGAAGAAGGCGAGGCAGTTGGTATTGCAATCGCAAGAGAGGTTATGGAGTATACACAGGAATTTGTGGATGGATATTATTTTTCGTTTCCATTTAACCGTGTGTATTTGCTGGAGAAAATTTTAAATTTTTAAAATAATTTATGCAAAACTATTAAGTCTTACGGGAAAAATCCGATAAACATAATAAGAATAAACGTAACAATTCATGTAGGTACTGAATAATTACGAATGAAGCTTATAGTATTGTAGGCAGCATGTAACTATTAAAATGCGGAATAGTTACAGTAGCACATTTTTAGAAAGGAGGAGTCTAAGATGCGTATCGATGCATACAATCATATTCAACAGTTATATGGAACAAAGAGTATAAAGAAGACAGAAGAAAAGAGGGTTAGTCAGGCAAGCTTTAAAGATCAGCTTATGCTATCGGCAGCCGGAAAGGATGCACAGATTGCAAAGCAGGCAGTAGCCAATACTCCTGATGTAAGGGAAAGCGTTATCGTACCGCTCAAGGAACAGATTGACAACGGAACTTATGAGGTTGACGTTGATGACTTAGCGGGAAAATTATTAGAGAAGTACAATGGTCTTTTTTAAAGATAGAGGATT
Organism: Lachnospiraceae bacterium; assembly: GCA_017436865.1. Classification (GTDB taxonomy): domain Bacteria; phylum Bacillota; class Clostridia; order Lachnospirales; family Lachnospiraceae; genus COE1. The sequence goes on along the minus strand of JAFSCH010000098.1, from coordinate 14,001 downwards.
CTTTATCGACATAATGTGAGGTATTCAGGTGGCTAGTTTATTAGAGAATTTGATAGACGTTTTGGACAGAGAGGGCACAGAGTATGAAGCTTTGGTAGCGCTCGCTGACCAAAAAACTCCCGCTATTGTTAAGGGAGATATAGAAACCCTGGGAAAAATCACGGAAGATGAACAGGAAATCGTAGGCAGAATCCAAAAAATGGAAAAGTCTAGAAAGGAAATTCTGGCTGATATTGCCAACGTAGTAAACAAGGATGTTGAAACATTGAAACTTATTAACTTGATTCAGATGCTTGGGAAGCGTCCTGACGAGCAGAAGAAGCTCGCAAATGTGCAGGAAAAGCTCAAGAGTACCATAGACCGACTAAGGGATGCAAATGAGAAAAATCAAATGCTTCTGACAGACGCTTTGGATATGGTAGGTTTTAATCTGAACATGATTCGAGCCTTGAAATCTGCGCCGCAAACAGCCAATTATTCAAAAAGTGCATACTGTACTGGTAGTCAGCTTGGTATGTTTCATGGAGGTTTTGATGCGAAACAGTAAGGCTAACATGAGGTGATACCATGTCATTATTTAGTGGATTATATGTTGGAAAAAGTGGATTACAGACATCCCAGAACGCATTAAATACAGTTGCACACAACTTATCGAATATCAATACGCCGGGCTATGTGCGTCAACAAGTCGCAAAGACCGACATCAATTATAATACAATATCTACCACCCCGGCCATCTCAGACATGCAGATTGGTCAGGGTGTTCAATATTCCGAATGTAGACATATCAGAGATGAGTTTCTCGATATGATGTATCGTTCGGTGTCAGGAAGGTCCGATTTCTACGAGACCTCGTATTCAGCTATTTTAGAAATGGAAGATATTTTAGGTGAGCTCGATGGTGCTGCCTTTAAAAAGTCTGTAGAAGGACTTTGGGTAGCAATGGAAGAGCTTTCTAAGAGTCCAAATGACTCTACCAATATTTCGTTGTTTGTACAAAAATGTGCAGGCTTTGCGGAGAATGCAAAGGCAGTATATAAGTCTTTTATTGAGTATCAAAATAATTTGAATCTACAGGTAAAAGACATTGTAGATGAGATGAATGAGATAGGTGAGAGAATTGTATGGCTCAACCAGGAAATATCCATAATTGAAACGGGTGGCTTAGAGCATGCAAATGACTTACGTGATGAGAGAGATTTGCTCATTGATACATTGGCCGGCTTTGGAAATGTAACCTATGATGAGGATATCTATGGAAGAGTATCGGTTCGTTTCAATGGAGTAGACTTCGTAACGGAGTATAGTAATTATGAAATCGGATTGAAACAGGATTTAGAAACGGGCTTCTATACACCGTATTGGGAACAGAATGTAATCTATTCCTTAGATGAAAATGGAGAAAAAGTTGGTGACTATTCCGCAGCATATCTTTTTGATCCGACAGAGGTGATTTCTACAGAACTGGACACAGATATTGGATCATTGAGAGCGCTTCTTTTGGCAAGAGGTGACCATGTAGCCAATTATACGGATCTTACTACAGAAGTGAAAACAGATATAAAGCTTGAATCTCTTGGAATATCAGAACTTCAGTATAATGAAGAGGCTGGTGAGAAGTACTATAATGACTTTATTGCCAATTCCATTGTTATGAATATTCAGGCAGAGTTTGATAATCTGGTACATGGAATAACAACGAAAATCAACGAGGTGCTTGCCAGTCAGTGTCAGCCGGAAAATGGTTATCTATGTAATCCGGATGGAACACCAATGCAGATGTTTTTTAAGGCGATGGATGAGCCTTACGAGAAGGTGACTTATTCAGAGGCACAAGCTGAGGCGGCAAGACAGAGTGGGGAAAAGCTGTATCGTATTTATGATAAAGAGGGTGGCCCGACCAATGAGTATTGGAGATTTGTTGAAGAGGACCCTAATGAAACAGAAACACTTTATAATTGCGCAAGTCTTCAGATTAATCAGGAACTGGTACAGACTCCAATGAAACTGGGCTTTAAGACAGAAGATGAGTCTGCAGATTACAATATAGGAACTGCATTAATTAAAGCATTCGAAGATGATGCGTTGTACCTGAATCCGTTAGCAACAAAACAGAGTAGCTATCAGAATTGTTATACAGAAATGATTAATCAGATGGCAATCATGGGTAGTGTATTTAAACATAAATACGAAGAAGAGCAGCTGGCGGTAGAACAGATAGAAAATAATAGACAATCGGTAATTGGAGTATCTTCCGACGAAGAGTTGGAGCATATGATTATGTATCAAAATGCTTATAATGCAGCAAGTCGATATATTAATGTGCTGAATACGCTTATGGATTCGGTGCTTAGCATGGCACAATAGGCAAAATATTCGGGACAGCAGAAATATTGAAATAATTGACCGGCAAGCTTGCTTGGTAAGGGTAATTTTTCAATATTTCTATTGGACTAATCCAAAGCCGCGAGGAAATCCGTAGGATTTTCGAGCCTGTACCGAATATTTTATGAATAATATTTGAAGGAGAGAGATATATGCCATCTACATTTTTAGGTTTAAATACATCATATACAGGTCTTGTGGCTTCTAATGCTGCACTAAATACAACATCAAATAATATTGCAAATATAGAAACGGAAGGATATTCCAGACAGGTTGTAAATCAGGGGGCAGCAGATGCAATTAGAACGTATTCAAGTTATGGTTGTGTAGGTACAGGTGTTGATATTTATGGAGCAGAAAGAGTAAGAGATATTTACTATGATGTAAAGTATTGGAACAATAACTCAAAACTCGGTGAATTTGATAAGAAGCAATATTACGCAGCGGTAATTGAAACGTATCTTGATAACACGGAGACAACCAAAGGTTTTACTTCTATTTTTGATGAAATGGATGCTGCTTTACAGTCATTGAAGACAAATACAGGAGATTCGACTTATGCACTAGACTTTATTGGAAAAGCAGGAAATGTATGTGAGTATTTTAACCTGCTATATAATAGTTTTCAGTCTATGCAAAGTGATGTTAATGACGAGATTAAAATTAAAGTGGAAGAAATTAACAGTGTTGCAACAGAAATTGCTACACTGAACAAAGAAATTAATGTCATTGAAATGGATGGAAGCAGTATTGCAAATGAGTTGCGTGACAAGCGCGATTTATTAATTGATCAGTTATCAGCAGTTGTTGATGTATCTACGGAGGAAATACCAGTCTATGATGCAGTGACAGGAATTCCAACGGGAGCATATAACTATATTGTTAAAATAGCAGGTGGTCAGACATTGGTAAATGCATATTCTTATCGTGAATTGGAATGTGTTCCAAGAGATACTTATCAGCAGGCGAATCGAAATGACTGTGAAGGTTTATATGATGTTCACTGGACAGATACCGGAGATGATTTAGGTGTATATGCCAATTCCACAGAGGGTGAATTGAAGGGGCTTTTTGTCATGAGAGACGGAAATAATGATGAAGCCTTCAATGGTAGAATAAAATGGATTGATGCTGGAAAGCAGACGGTAAAGGTAGAAGTAACAGATGACTATCTGATGGATATGTCTAAGTCAACACTTCCATTAACCAATGGTCAGATTACCGTAGGTGGAGATAAGTTCTACTATGACAGCTGGACTTATGAAGAAACAGAAAAAGGATGTTTCTATACGTTTCAGTTGTCGATAGATCCGGCAAAAAATCCGCGAGGAGTTACAACAGCAAAGACAAGCCAGCTGGCAGCAGTTGGAGACCAAGTAGATTATCAGGGCATTCCTTATTACATGGAGCAGATGAATGAGTGGGTAAGAGATTATGTATCTGTTTTTAATAGTATTTATGGAGTAGAAGGAGCAACTGATTATAATGAGCAGGACAGAAGTGGTGCTAATTTCTTTACAGGAAACGATCCAATTACTGGTGAACAGTATGAATTAGAGATAAAAATGGATGCGAAAACCTACAGCTCCACACAGGATGGTTATTTTTGCCTGACAGCAGGTAATTTTAATGTAGTGAAATCTTTAGAAGCAGATCCAAATACGATGGCAACACATACCGTCGAAAAGGGTGGTATTTCTAAGTATGATATTGTAGAGAATCTGATTGGACTTGCAGTAAATCCGGATAAGATGCAGTTTAGAGGTTGTAAAGCGGAGGATTTCTTAATCTGTCTGTTAGGAGATGCGGCATTGAATGCAAACAGTGCTAACACCTTCCAGGGAATCTATATGGATATTGAGCAGACAATTGCTAATAACAGATATTCCGTTAGTGGTGTAGATGCCGACGAAGAAGCAGCCAATATGATTAAATTCCAAAATGCATATAACTTATCAAGTAAGATGATTTCCGTATTGTGTGAGGTATATGACAAGCTCATTCAGGAGACAGGAGTCTAGTGGGAGAAAGGGAAGGTTACACTTATGGCAATGAGAATTACAACGAAAATGATGCAGAATACATCATTGAGCAATTTAAATACCAATAAATCATTACAGGAAAAGCTGACAACACAGCTTTCTACGATGAAGAAGATTACTAGACCTTCAGATGATCCAGTTATCGCGATTCGTTCTTTGAAGCTGAATGCTTCTTTGAGTAAGATTGACCAGTATTATGAGAAGAATTCAGAGGATGCAGAGAGCTGGTTACAATTAACAGAGTCTGCCATTAAAACGACAGTAGAAATTCTGACAAATATGAGAACGTATGTAGTGCAGGGAGCACAAGGAACGTTGACAGCAGATAACCGAAAGGCAATTGTACAAAATCTTTCGAATTTTCATAAGGAGATTTATTCTACAGGTAATGCAGATAGTGCGGGAAGAAGTATTTTTACCGGTTATCGTACGGATGTACCATTAACCTTTAAAGAAGATAAGGAAGAAAGATATTCAATAGTGGAGCAAAGAGATGTGACTTGCTTGGACATAACAACATTTGTAAGAACAGGTGAGTTGGCAACCATAAACGAAGGAAATTTCAATGCACCGGATAAAACAACCACAGAATATCAGGTAGAAGATTATCAGATACCGAGAATTCGTCTGGCATATGATGATGTTGCTTTTCAGCAGGATATGAATAAAAATAAGGAAAATGTGAGCATAAGCTATTTACAAACTGCCAAGATAGATGAGATACACAATACGGCAGCAGTGAATACCTCATCTTATACTGCGTATGTTTCGATGGGAACAGCAGACCCAGGAAAGATTTCTATAGAAATTGATGGAAATACATATACTTTGAACACCGATGGAACCAATTCGCCAGTTCCAACAGTAGATACCAATCTTCAAATTTCTGCAAAGGATGGTGTTCTTACTTTCACTGAAACAGATCCTTCAAAGACCATAACCATGGGCTTTAAAGAAGTAACAGATGAAACAGGAACAGTAACTGGTTTTGCATTAGCTGAAAAATATGAAACCACATTAACAGTTACCGACTTTTATTCAAGTGCGACGGATGAGGCGTACGAAGCAGCACTTGGAGAGGAAAATGCTGATTCTATCGTTTACATTGCAGAAACAGGAGAATTATTGTTAGGAAAAAATATTCATGAGGAGCTGTCTGCATTATCATTAGATGCAGAAATTCGCCTTGGTTATGATAAAACAACATGGCAGGAAGGTGATCTGGATCCGATTCATTATTTCTATACCAAGCGTTATGATGATTTAAGGAAGGATCCGTCAAACGGGCAGAAACCAAAAGTACTGGAATATAATGCAGAAAAGTTGACAGATCCAGAAGAGAATGTGGCAAAGCAAATTATTGAATATGATATTGGAAGTAATCAGAGTATTCGTGTAAATACAACGGCAGATGAAGTATTTACCCATGACATCGGAAGAGATGTAGAAGAAATTCTTGCTATGCTGGATAAGTTTTCTAGTATCGAGGATACCTATAATAAGGTAAAGGGAATGGTCGAATCTCAGAAGTACGAGGGAGACGAGCTTAAAAAACTGCAAGAAGAAATGGCGGCTTTAGATAAAGCAAAGACCATGGTAAAGTCTAAAGTTCAGAAGCGTTGTGAAGCATTGATGACAGAGTTTGATGGTTATATCGATCAGGCAAAGATGGCAAAGACGAATGTCGGAAGTCGTGAATCCAGATTGATTCTGATTCAGAATAGACTTAGCTCTCAACAGACTAATTTCCAAGAGCTAGTATCCGAGAATGAGGATGCGGATATAACAGATCTTGCTATTCAGCTTAAGAGTGTGGAGCTCACCTATGAAGCTGCACTATCTTCTATTAGTTATGTTATGAAGACATCATTGCTGAATTTTATTTAAAACAAAATATCAGAAAAAGTAGATAAAATTGTAGAAATGTGTTACAATAATTCTAAAAGTTGACATAATTAAAAAAATAGAGCTTTCGTAATTATAAAAGAAGGGAATAATTACGAGTTTTCTACAATTCAAACTCTCCTGTAGCAGACAGGATAAGACAGAAACGGAGTGAAAGAATTATGGTAGAAGTAAATACGAGAGTATTTGGCAAGATTGCCGTAGAGGATGATAAGATTATCCGCTTTGAAAGTGGTATTCTTGGCTTCCCAGATCTAAAGGATTTTACGCTTATCTACAATGTAGATAAGGGAAATGATGCAGGTATTAAATGGTTACAGTCCATACAGGAGCCTGGATTTGCTCTTCCAGTTATGAATCCGGAGCTAGTTATGCCGGGATATGAACCAAGGTTTCCACAGGAGTTGTTAGCACCATTAGGTGACGTTGAGACAGAAGATATTCTGATGCTGGTAACCGTAACGGTTCCAAAGGATATTACGAAGACAACCGTGAACCTGAGGGCACCAATTATTATTAATGCAAATACCTGTAAAGCAGTACAGTTAATCAATGATGACGAGAATTATAGTATTAAACATGCCATTTACGATAGTTTGATGGCGACACAGCATGTATGACAAGATAAGAAAGAAGGCGGGTGAAAGATATGCTGGCACTATCCAGAAAAAAGGGCGAAGCTCTGATGATTAATAATGATATAGAAATCACGGTGCTCGAAGTAAAGGGAGAACAGGTGAAAATCGGTATCTCTGCACCAAAAGAAGTCCCTGTATATCGTAAAGAGGTATATATTCAGATACAGGAAGCAAATAAAGAAGCATCAAATAATGTTGCAGGAATTGAGCAGCTTGCAAGCTTGTTAGGAAAGTAAGATGAAGTTGGCACAGGAATGTGCCAACTTTTTTGAGTTGGTGCGTATACAGGGGAGAGGCATTTTGCTATAATATGCATAGAGTTGAGTGAGAAGGAAGGACAGAGTATGTACTATTATTTGAATGTAGACAGCACACAGATTCTGTTTCAAGAAGCGTTGAATAGTGAAATCTATGTGGATAAAAGTATGCTGATTGACAAAGTATCTTCTAGAATTCGAACAGGAAATAAATATATCTGTCTGACACGTCCAAGACGCTTTGGAAAATCAATGAATGCCCATATGTTGGGAGCTTATTATACCAAGGGATTAGATAGCAGTTCTATGTTTGAGAAGCTATTGATAGCTGATACAGAGAATTACGAGAAGCATAGGAATATGCATAATGTGATTTTTATTGATTTTAGTAGGATGCCTGATATGTGTAAGACATATCAGGACTATATTGATGCTATTAAAGTAAAATTGCAGAGAGATTTGCAAAGTGCTTTTCCTACAATGCAGGTAGAAGAAGATGTGTCATTGAGTGAATGGTTTAAGGCTACAGGTGAATCTTTTATTTTTATTCTAGATGAATGGGATTCCAGCTTTTACAGGGATTTTATGACTAAGAAGGATAAGGATGACTATTTGCTTTTCCTGAAAAATCTTTTGAAAGATCAACCTTATGTAGAACTTGCTTATATGACAGGAGTGTTGCCAATTGCAAAATATTCCAGTGGCTCTGAACTGAATATGTTTAAAGAGTATAACTTTATAAATGATCATACCTTTGATATATACTTTGGTATTCATGAAGATGAGGTAAGAGAGCTTTGCAAAAAAACAAATACCATTAGCTACGAGGAATTGGCAAGCTGGTATGATGGATATTATTTAAGTGATGGGAGACATTTGTTTAATCCAAGGTCTGTGAATTCGTCTTTAACAGACGGTGTATGCTTGAACTATTGGACAGAAACCGGACCAATGAATGAAATCGCGAATTACATCGAGCATAATACGGATGCAGTAAGAGAAGATGTAGTAAAAATGGTGGCAGGAATTCCCGTAGAAGTGGATTTACAGGGCTATAGTGCGGTAGAGCTTGAACTTAACACAAGAGATGAGATATTATCGGCAATGGTAGTATTTGGTTTTCTTTCTTATCATGACGGATATTTAAGAATTCCGAATCATGAATTGATGGAGAAGTTTCAGAGAGTATTATCGCGTGATAGTATGGGCGATGTAAAGGCAGTGGTAGATAAGTCTAAGGAAATGCTGGAAGCAACAATAGTATGTGATTGTGAGAAGGTAGCAGCCATTTTAGAAGAAGTGCATGATAGAGAGATTCCATTTTTACAATATAATGATGAAAATACTTTATCGTGTGTGATTACGTTATGTTATTTATATGCAAGAAGAGACTATTATATAGAACGAGAGGCAAAAAGCGGAAAGGGCTATTGTGATTATATTTTTCTACCGAAAAAAAAGGGAAAACCTGCAATTATTTTGGAATTGAAGGTAGATGACAGCTGTGAAAGCGCATTAGAACAGATAAAGAACAGGAATTACTTACAAAAAGCGAAGGAACATGCTAAAGAAGTAATTTTAGTAGGTATCAGTTATGATAAGACGGTGAAGAAGCATAGTTGTGTGATAGAAGCAGTATAAAATTTGGAGATAAGACTGAACAGAGATGGTTAGTCTTATTTTTTTGCCCTTTTTGATAATATCAGAATTGATATTAGAACATTGTGATAAAGCAATCACTTTTTTGAAAAGGGGCTTACTTATCAGAAATCAAGATGCTCTAATACTTATGGAGAAATACCAGACACAATGTGATTCTTCAAGGTATGTTTTTTATCACGGCAATGTGTTGCTCGATAATGGTGAAAAATTAAAAGCGCTTTCTAAGTATGTAAAGGCAACCCTAATGCATGATACGTATATGTTGGAGGATGAGTTGATGTACTGTTATCGACATATTATAGATATTTATCATGACTTTGGTGAAGATTCCTTGGCTAGCTTTTTTCAAAACAAATACGAAGAACTTATAAAAGAGAAAAGGGAAAGCGGTTAATACCGCTTTCCTCTGCTCACTATATAATCTCTATTATCCTAAAATACTCATGACGCCTTGGGCACTTTGATTTGCTTGCGCTAGCATAAACTGTCCAGCCTGCAAAAGAACATTTGACAAAGTATTGGACACCATAATTTCAGCCATATCGGCATCTCGTATCTGACTTTCTGCCGCTGTTGTGTTTTCTACTATATTGGCTTCATTATTTATCGTATGCTCTAAGCGATTCTGTTCTGCACCAATACCGCTTCTGCTTTCCATAACATATCTTAACGCAGCGCTTGTAAGGTCAATAGATTCTAATGCCTTCTCCTCTGTAGCAACACTTAAACTACACAGCCCTAATGCCTTACTACTCATAGCTGTGATATTCAGATATATACCATTTCCTGCCTCTGCACCTGACTGTATGTATAGTTGCTTGTTTTCTTTTGACATTTGTGTTTGAATTGAAGGCTTTTCATCACAAAAGTAAGCAAGCTCTTTATCTGTGTCAGACCAGTTTCTGTTATCTACATCATATAGATATAACATATCACCATTATAGGCAAACATAACATGAGTAGAGAGGTTTTCTGCTTTTATGGATGCTACAATTTTTTGATTCAATTCTTCTGCATTTTGATAATATGTACCATCTGCCTTTTTTAATCCTATCTCTATATTATCACAGGAAAGACTAACTGTAACATCAGTACCATCTGTAAAAGTAACTGTAGTAGGACAATCATCGGTACAACAGTTCACATAAAAAGAAGTCCCGACCAATTCATCCAATTTATTTTCTATCGCACCTAAATTTATATGCACACTAACATATGGTGGTTCTGTTGGATTCGCAACACTGTCTTCCATATAAGAAGAGGAATCCGTAACCATAGTATCCTTTAATGGTTCATCCATATAGCCATTCATAGATACATTAGAGCCTAATAATTCAAAAAATCTGCCATTGGTAGTAGGAGTACCGTCGGTACTCTGTGGAGCCTGATTCTTTTTTCCTTTGAATAGATAGATTTCGTTAAATTTTGTAGTTTCACAGACTCTGTCAATTTCTTGCACAAGCTGTGATACTTCCATTTGTATAGCTTTCCGGTCAGCTTCACTGTTTGTTCCGTTTGCTGCCTGAACCGCCAACTGTGACATGCGCTGTATCATGTCTGTTACTTCGCTTAAGGCTCCGTCTGCAACCTGACAAAGGGATATACCATCCTCTGCATTGGCTATCCCTTGTTCTAATCCTCTAATCTGTTTTCTCATCTTTTCAGAAATGGCTAATCCTGCTGCATCATCCGCGGCTCTATTGATACCATATCCACTTGAAAGTCTTTCTATATTTTTGCGTTGCTTCTTGTTGACCAGTCCTATTTGGCGAGAAGCATTCATTGCCAAAAGATTATGTCTGATTACCATCTGAAATCTCCTCACTTCCATGTAATATTGCGCATAAGAAAATCCATTTTCTTATTTTATTGCGTTTTTAGATTTCTGATAATACACATATAATTTTATATCGACATGAAATATGAAAATTCTTATATCATGAACAAAAATAAGTCCTCGTATATTTCTATCAGTTTGTACAAATGAAAATTGTCAGAAAGTAATGATTTATTACATTTCAGACACGAATTATTACATTTGACTTCACATAGTTCTAAATTCTTGCTATTGTAATACGCAGGTAATTCAGAATACATATCATAAATCTTATATAAATTCTAGGCGGTCATTCACCGCACATTTCCGAATATACCAATTAAAATATTGAGTCATACCGAATACCTCGGTATAATAGAAAGTGAGGATACATGGGCGAAAAAGACCTTTCAGAGAAATATCTGGAATCCTATAATGATGTATTTGCAGATATTTTAAATGTACTATTGTTTGATGGAAAAGAACAAATTAAACCATCTGAACTAAGTGAAACCATAACAGAAACGCAATATAAAGCGGATGGAAAACCACATGAACAAAGGCGAGATATTGCAAAGCTTTGGGAGAAGCAAAAAACAGAGCTGGTGCTTATTACAGAGCGCAGTTAACAGATGGTAAAAAGGAGCGATACCCGGTTGCTACGATAGTCTTATACTTTGGTATGGATAGATGGGATGGTGCAACTAGTCTGTATGAAGCTGTTTCCATACCAGAGGAAATGAAAGCATATATAAATGATTATAAAATCCATGTTTTTGAGATAGCATATCTTACAGAGGAACAAGTAAATAGCTTTCAGAGTGATTTTCGATTTGTGGCAGATTATTTTGTGCAAAGACGCAAGAATAAAGATTATGTTCCTTCAAAAGGTACAATACAGCATGTAGATGCATTATTATAGATGATGGCGGCATTAACGCATGATAAATATTTTGAAGAGATTAGTGGCACATGGGAAGGAGAGAAAGTTGGTATGGGTGAGTTGTTGTTGGAAAGAATTGAGCAAAGAGGTAAGCAAAAGAATCTAATATCACTAATATGTAAGAAAATAGTAAAAGGAAAAACACCGGAAGTCATTGCAGATGAGCTAGAAGAAGATGAAGCAGTTATTCGAGAAATCTATGATATTGCCTTAGCCTTCGCACCAGACTATGATTGTAATGCAATTTATGAGGCTTGGAAGGCTAAAGAGGAATAAGCTTGTGTGAAAAGGGCTACCGCTTTTGCGATAGCCCTTTCTCTTATGGTAGGAACATAATTCCTAAAGTACTTTTGCTGAACTTAATTATCCAAGAATGCTAAGTACGCCTTGGTTAGACTGATTAGCCTGTGCAAGCATAGACTGACCTGCCTGAGAAAGGATGTTAGCATTCGAATACTTAACCATTTCAGATGCCATATCTGTATCACGAATCTGGCTCTCTGCTGCGGTTGTATTCTCAACAACGTTATCTAAGTTCTTGATGGTGTGCTCTAATCTGTTCTGAACTGCACCGAGTGCGGAACGCTGTTCAGATACCTGCTGTAAAGCAGCTTTGATTGTTTCAATAGCATTTAAGGCTTTTGTATCATCTTTACCGGTCATTTCAAGACCTTCAATACCAAGACTGCTTGCGCTCATAGCATCGATATCAACAGAAATCTGATTATTCTTTGTTGCATCAGCACCTACATGAAGTGTTAAGGTGAGAGCTCCTGTTTCTTTTTCTGTTTTCTCAACCATTAAGTTCACTTCTGCTGCTGACATTTCTGTCAGATTCTTGATACTTGGGTTTTCAGAGTCTGCATATTTGTATAAACCACCTTTATAAGTACCATTCTCATCAAAGTAACTATATAATCCATTTGCAGCTACTTCATTTCCATCCTTATCCATAAGCTGAGAATCCGTTGCATAAGCTCCAAACTCGTCAGATGTTACTTCAGTACCTGCTGTAGGTGTATACTGTACAGCTTTAAAAATATTAGCAGCATTAGCAACTTCAAAGCTATCACCAGCCTTGATAACAGTCTCTACACCATTAGCATCTACTGTATAAAGATTTATACTTGCCTTAGATTCTACAACGGTAGCTTTTGGTGAAAGATTAGTACCAGCAGCATCCTGAAGTGTATTGCTATCAATAGCAGCTGGAGTTTGCTCAATTGCATCAGTAATATGAGCAGCATCTATGGTATATCCATTTTCATTTTTAGAAGCGTCTACAGCATTACCATAAATAGTGGTTCCAACATTAACTGCTTTGCCACTAGCAATAAATGTAACATTACCATCCTCATCACGACTATAAACATCTTTATCAAAACTTACTTTTGTTGCTGTTAATAAAGGATTGTCTTTGTCTGCCTGTAAGGTTAAAGCTTCTTTACCAGTAGCAGTACGACTTGTATAATAGGTTGCATTATTATCTAATACAGTACCTTTTGCTACTTCTGTACCGTTGGCATCATATAAAGTTTTATCTGCTAAATATAGCTTCTGTGTATAATCGTAAGTAACCTTATTATCCACAGTATTATCACCCTTTAACAGATATGTTTCGTTGAACTTTGTTGTTTCAGATACACGGTCGATTTCTGTTACTAGATTATCGATTTCATTCTGAATATCCTGGCGATCAGACTCAGAAAGCGTACCGTTAGAGCCTTTAACAGCTAATTCGTTCATTCTCTGTAACATGTCCTGCACTTCTGAGAGAGCACCTTCAGCTGTCTGTACTGCTGAAATACCATCCTCAGCGTTGAGAGAAGCCTGTGTTAAACCACGAATCTGCTTTCTCATCTTTTCAGAAATAGAAAGTCCTGCTGCATCATCCGCTGCGCGGTTAATCTTATACCCGGAAGATAACTTCTCAGTTGACTTAGATAATGTACCCTGTGTGATACCTAACATTCTGTTTGCGTTCATTGCGGAAAGATTGTGCTGTACTACCATAATATTTACCTCCTTGTGTTTGACGTAGGAAAATCCTTTTCCCCACCATAGTTCCTTATTCAGTTTTATAATCGTCGCGTGGTGAGTATCTTTTGGTCACGCTAATGATTTATTTAATAATCCGAAAGCCCTAGTTCAAGGTTGGCGCGCCTGCTTTTGTAGAACAGGGGCTTTGCGGCTATTAACGAATGTAACATTTTGTACCAAAGTGTTGTATTTATTATCATTTGCTGCTTGCAATATATATATCGACTTGTTTCTTGAATACTTTATAGTTATTTTCAATTTTTTTATCTTTTTTCTTCTTCAAAACTGTTTCATCGACTTATATTCTATTTAT
>JAFSCH010000097.1 GCA_017436865.1 Lachnospiraceae bacterium | reverse complement strand
TCAACTTTTCATCCTAATGAAGTGTAGCAGGGGAGTCCGAGTGTTGGTCACAATTCTGTAAAGCAAAGTCTTAGAGTTTCTTAATGTTCTCTAATGACATCAAATAAAAGCTGTCAGAAGAGGACATTTAGTAACCCTTAGGCTTTGTGTCCCAGAATTGAGAGCAACTCTACAAATGAGCCATGCCGACCACTCGCAACTTACGTTGCTCGTTGTCGCGGCGTTCGCCGTATTGGCCACTGGCTTAAATTGCTCTTACGGCATACGCAGTAAATGCACATGCCTGCTGAACAGTTACAATTTATCTATATAAAGGAGACCTCTATGTTACCAGAACAACTACTTATCAGAGCTAAACAAATAGAAAAAGAACTAATTGATATCCGCCATCATCTTCATGCTAATCCTGAAATAGGTTTTGATCTTGTTCATACAAAATCTTTTGTCAAAGAAGAGTTACGGAAACTAGGATATACTCCCACCGACTGTGGAAAATCCGGTCTTACCGCACTTGTTGGAGGCAAAAAGCAAGGAAAAGTATTTTTAATTCGTGCGGATATGGATGCCTTACCAATAAAAGAAGAAGCCAATATTGTCTTTGCTTCCCAAAACAACAACATGCACGCTTGCGGACACGATATGCATACTGCTATGCTACTTGGTGCTGCAAGACTCCTAAAAGAACATGAAGATGAAATCGAAGGTACTGTCAAGTTAATGTTTCAACCTGCCGAGGAATTGTTAGAAGGCTCTAAAGATATGATTGAACATGGTGTCCTAGAAAATCCGTCTGTAGACGCCGCTCTTATGATGCATGTCATGACAGGCATTCCACTTCCTACGGGAACAATTGTTGCATGCGATGGCGGTGTTAGTGCTCCTGCTGCCGATTATTTTACCATACAGATTCAAGGCAAAGGATGTCATGGCTCTACTCCTAATAAAGGAATTGATCCTATTTCAGTTGCCGCGCATATTATTATTGCATTACAGGAAATTACTTCCAGAGAACTATTTCTTTTTGATCCTGCCGTCTTAACCATTGGTACCATTCACGCAGGCACCGTGGAAAATGTCATTCCTGATACAGCTTCTCTTGGCGGAACACTTCGTGCTTATGATGAAAGCACAAGAGCATATATTAAAAAGCGTATTTGTGAAATCTCATCAGGAATCGCTACAAGCTTTCGTGCAACCGCCACCGTCCAATTTACAAGTGGCTGTCCAGTATTAATCAATGAATCCAGTCTGGCACAGTGCACCTTATCCTTTGTGCGTGAACTTCTTGGCACACAGAAAGCATTCTCAGCAAGTCAGCTCAATGCTATGTCCGATAGCGGATCTGCATCCAAAAGCTCAGGTTCTGAAGATTTTGCCTATGTCAGCCAAAAAGTACCCTCTATTATGTTTGCCATAGCTGCTGGTGAGCCGCAAAAAGGCTTTAAATATCCTTTGCATCATCCAAAGGTTATGTTTGATGACAATGCTCTTACCATAGGAAGCGCCGTTTATGCCTATACAGCACTTCGATGGCTTCAGGAACACAAATAATATTCATTTTATTAAATTACTGATAGACAATTATTGAATTATTTTCTCATAACTATTCTGTTCCAGCATTGTAGTATACAAAAAGCTCCGTATAATTAATCTATATACAGAGCTTTTTGTTAATATTAAGTTTTTTATTAGTTTTTATTGACCATGTACTACGATACAGCAAGTAAAAATCCCATTTTTGAACGCGATTTTTAATGGAGTATTGTAGATTACCATTCTGCGAAATAACACAACTGGTATTATTTTTACTGCAACATCACTTGATGTGTAATCAGATAACTTCCGTCTGCAAGCATCTCTCCCGTAACCTTAAGCTTTGCACCACTTAAATGCTTCTCTGCAAGAAGTCGATTCATATAGGCATTTTCATAATTACCCTTTTCATAGCTTTTCATAATTTCTTTCCAAAGCTTATCGTCCTTTACCACATTTTTAAATGTTACATTTTTACTATTTGTCTTTACCAGCTGCTGACTGCAATCCGCATAGTAATCTTGAATAGAACGAATTAAATCCTCATACTCAAATCCCACCTGCTCCAAAGTTCGAAGTACAACTACCTGCTGTCCTCCCTCTTCTTTTGAAGAATCGATGTCCTCTTTCTTTGAAGGTTTATACTTTTCAGGTTCCTCCGGCTCCTCATATTCAATCTCACACAAACGGTATAATGTTCCATTACATACTGGAAGATTTACTGCTAAATCTCTACGAATATGGTCTTTTGCATAATCAGCATCTGTACCATTAAAATACAAATAATTCTGTGGCTTAGTATCCGACCAGGTTACATCTACATTATAATAAGTATCTTCCAGTTTCACGATATTCCAAGCATGATTCTCACCTGCATAGCCCGTACAATAATAACATGGAATTCCCAGCTTCTGTAATAGGTACTGATATGCCCTTGCATAACCTGCACAAACTGTTTTACCAAGTACTAAGGCACTGTATGCACTCTGATTCATAGATGCTGCTTTATTGTAGGTTATCTTATCAACCAATGCATCATGAACAAACAACTCTTTGTCATGAACCTTATCCAGCTCCTGCGCTTTCGACAAAACCTCTTCTGCTGCAGCCTCAAATAAGCCTTTTGCCATATCAATATTATCCGCTGTCTTATTAAAAGACAGATAGATTGCCGCTACTCGTCCAGATGGCGCATACTTATACTGATATGCCGTATTTACCCAAAAAAGCTCCGGATGATCATTGACCACTGCCATAAATGCATTCTTTAATAAAGTAGCTGAAACTGCTTCCGCAGGAGAAAAATCCTTTATCAAAGCATTTGCATTAGCATATATCTGGCGATATAGAGCTTGTCCTGTTGCATCCAGCATATGATAATAAGGATACACCAGCTGTTCAAAAGAAAGCCCTTTTCCATCCTTTCCTATACCAAGCTGTTCCAGTATTTCTTCCACTTCTTCCTCTGTAATCGGTGTTCCCTGGACATTTATCGGAGTCATTCCGCTTCTTTCATCTGCCCATAAGGGAATCTCCAAATTGTCCTCTGTTGGCACAATATAGATTTCCTTTGCAATCGGCAACACCGCCAAACCATCCGACGCCGTAGCCACATCAAAGTTATCTTCCTCTTTCTTTTCTTCTGTTATAAGTTCTTCTGTTTCCTTGGCATTTGCCTGAATGGTCTCTCCAAGATTTTTCGCTAATTCCGGTTTGAAGTGGCAGAGTAAAATAAAAAGAAGTACAAGTGCAAGCAAGCCACCAATACCGTATAGCAGTTTCTCTACTATCCGCATAATTGGTCCTCCTTTGACTCTTATACTCCCCTAAAGCATGTGTAACACGCACTCAAAAATCGAGCAGCCCCTATCTTCTGCCCGATGCATAGAATACATTCTCATACCCTTCAAATATAACGCATCCATGCATACTCACAGCATCTCCTTATGCTGTTATAATAATAATTGTAATTATTCAGTTCCTTCATAATTACATACAAAAATCCATTCCAAATTTGCTTCGCAAATGGATTTTTGCTTATTCATACTACATCTTCTCACGGAATACGCAGTAAATGCGTCTTCCTGTTGAATAGTTACTAACAATCTATATAATATATCGGTCTTTATCCTTTTATTCTGAATAGTTTTAATTGTACAAATAATTCCATTAATTTTACTATAATTATAGTATTTTTAAACAATACGCCAAACATTTATATGGTAAGTGCCGAAAAACAGAGGCAGGATAATCCTGCCTCATTCATACTTATTCATTAATGAAATCTTGATGTAATCTCACGTAACTTCTCTGCTAAGTTCTTACAGTTCATTGTTCTCTCATGTGTTTCTATCGTCAGACTTACTACATCGGTTGTCTTCATCGCTATGTCATTTACTCCGACAGAACATTCACTAATATTACTACTAATACCCGAAATCATTCCTGCAATGCTATTAATATCTGACCTGATTTCATTAATTTGCGCATTGGCACTATTCATAAACTGCTCAATTGTTTCTGTTGCTTCACTATATTCATCACTGGACTTAATAAAGTCTTCATAATCACCCATTACATTATTCTTCATAAAGTCTAAGACTTTTACAAGACTATCCGTAAGAACTTCTACGGATTCGTTTACCTGCTCTGCTATAACCAAGATTCCAGAACTTGTATCCGTTGTCTGATGAGCCAATTTAGAAATTTCATCTGCTACTACAGCAAATCCTCTTCCAGCATCACCTGCTCTTGCCGCTTCAATAGAGGCATTTAGCGAAAGTAAATTTGTCTGTTCTGCAATATCTTGAATCGTATTGGCAAGCGAATTAATCTTTTCCACGTCTCTAGCCCTAAGAATCGCTTCTTGCGATGACTCTCGAATTGTTCCAAACAGATTAATAGTATCTTCACTGGCTTTTTTCGTTGTTTCTTTAATGCCAATGCTCTTTTCCATAACTTGTCCCGTAAGTTCTGTTCCGTTGTCTATCTTATCAGCAACATCTGAAATCGTAGAATTGATATTCTGAATTCTATTATTCATAGAATTTGCTGCTGAAGAAGTAGTTTCCATACTAGCCGCAAGTTCTTGATTCGTTGCTGAGTTCTCAGAGGAAGCATCATTAACCTTTTGCGAAATTTCAGCTAAGCTATTAGAATCATCTACCAAAACTCCTGAAATATCGTTTAACTCATTAACAATAGAAGAAAGTGTTTCTTTCATCGTTTCTACTGCCTGTGCCATTGTACCAATCTCATCTTTTGTATGTGGTATCTTCTTATCTGAAGACATATTAAGTTCAGAAATATCATTAATAACAGAAGTTAATACCTTGATTGGTTTTGTGATAATCTGTGTAAAGATAATACCAATTACCAATGATACCACCAGTAAAATCATTCCTATAGAAATACACCAGATATTTATAGTCGTAATTGGCTTCATAACATCATCTTTATCAGCCTGTACTACCAAAATCCAATCGTTTACGGTACAAATAAAAGAAATATACACTTCTTTTCCATCAACAACACACTGACGAACATCTGCTGTGGTTATCTTACCATTAGCCAATGTATTTAATACCTCTTGTACTACTTCATTATTGGAAATCACAGTTCCTAATAAACTATCATCTCTAGCATATAAATATGTTCCCTGTGAATCAACTAAATAACAGGTACTCGAATCCATCGTATTAATACCAACGTTATTCAAAATATATTCCAAGCGAACCTGTAATTCACTCAGATCATCTTCTCCAAAAAAGCTTTCATACAAGGTATCTGATGCTGAAATACATGTATCATACAAATAACTTTCGCATAATTCAATTATATTTTTACTATTAATTATGTATGCTACAACCAATATTGCAACCATCAAAGTAATAGATGTACAGGCAATTAGCATCGTTACTTTATTTGCAATTGAAAGTCCCTTAGCTTTACTATTCATAGCGTCCTCCTCTATTTTCCACTTTTTTCAGCATTCCACTGGTCTACAACATACTTACTAACTCCACTCCAATCCATTTCCCCATTAATATACATAAGCAAATGTTCTGATAACTTATCTTTATATCCTTGACTAGGAAATGTAGTAAAATTCCAACTTACAGAAGAAAGAGATTCATCACTAACATACTGGGATACCTGTCTTGCCAACGGATTCGATGGTGTTTCTTCATCACTAAATGTATTAAACACCGTGATGAATTGAAGTTTGTTTGTAACATAGTCTTTACCTATATCTGAACTATAAAGCCATTCTATAAAATCAATAGAGGCCTGCTGAGATTCCTCACTCACCATATTATTAATACACATATAGCACTCTGTACCAATACAAAGCCCTTGGTTTTCCTCTCCCTTTGCTCCAATATAGATTGGGAGATATTTACAATTGTCTTCTGTAACGGTATTGCCGCTTACGGAAGCAATCTGTGTCCAAGCCCAATTACCATTTTGTACCATTGCACACTTACCTAGTGCGAACTCTTCCATAGAATCATTTACTGTTTTTTTCTTAACTTCTGACTTAGGAGTACATGAATAATCTAAATATAAATCAAATATTTTTTTCATATTATTGCCATATGAAAAATCAATAGTTTCTAAATCATTTACCCCTTTATCCTTATACTCATAATAAATTGGAAGATTTGTTAAATGTGTCTGCCATCTCCAGTCTTCTCCTTTAAAGAAAGAAGTTGAACCAAATACCCCCTGAATACCCAGCTCATTTTTATGTTCTGTCATATCTTTTACTACTTCTTCTAACTTGGCATATGTATTTATTTCATCCATAGATTTATATTTCGTGCTTCTACTTGCCAATGAGAAATATTTCTGCATAATGGCATCGTTATAAATAATTCCATATCCTTCTACTACGTATGGCATACCATAAACTCCTGTTTCATCCGATATTGCCATACTCTTATCTTTTAACCATGAATACAATTCTGTATCACTTAAATCAACACAATAATTTTTCCAATCCTCAAATTCCACTGGTCCATTAATTTGGAAAATGGTAGGAGCATCCCTTTTTGCAATTTCAGCTTTTAATGCTTGAGCGTTACCATTACTTGGTGCCGTAAGTATCTTTACTTCCACCCCAGTTTCTTGCGTGTATAGTTCTGCAATTTCTTCCCATACATCTGCTACTTCCGGTTTAAAATTCAAATAATAAACCTTGGCTTCTTCCTTGCTTGTATTGCATCCTGTCAGCATAAGAAAACATAAAAAGAACGCAATAAATAATTTTGAATACTTTTTCATCTCATTTCTCCTCTCAAAGCATTTTTTGGATTAAAAATGTACTTTAAACATTCCTAATTTTCCGTCGAAAGAATACAGAATTCAATTATTATATTTAATATGATATCTTATAATTTGTTTTTTTACAATATTTTGTATAATTATTTTCTTTTATTTATTGTCATTCGTCACTTTGTACAATCACCCTTGTTTTATTGTCAGTTTTTAATACTCCAAAAAAAATCTAGCAGTATATCTCATATAACTAAAATAGATATACTGCCAGACTGCTATTTCATGCGTTGAACTAATTGTTCTATTTCTATCTGTGTTGGCATAACACGCAATGCACCTCTACGTGTTGTAATAATAGAAGCTGCTGCATTCGCGAATGTCAGCATTTCTTTAAGCTGTTCTTCCTGCAAATCAGATAACCCATGCTCTAAAATATAGTGCAGACAAGCTCCTCCAAACGTATCACCTGCACCCGTCGTTTCTATTGTATTTTCTTGTAAAAAGGGCTTTACTTCAACTATGCGATCTTTATAATATGCACGACTTCCTTCTTTACCCATTGAGAGCAGAATGAAAGGGATTTTATACTCTTCCTGTATCATTCGCACTCCCTCTGTGTAATCTTCTTTTCCAGTAAACCATTGAATCTCATTATCCGAAATTTTTAGGATATCACAAACAGATAATCCTTCTCGCACACATTCCTTTGCATCTTCTAAGAAATCCCACAAAGGCTCTCTTAAATTAGGATCAAATGACAAAATTGCTCCTGCTTCCTTCGCAATTTTTATTGCTTTCTTTGTTGCCAAACGTACAGGATCATGTGTCATAGAAAGAGTTCCAAAATGAAAAATACGCGCCTCTTTTAATAAGTCTTCCTGTAATTCTTCCTCTCGCAGCATCATATCTGCCCCCGGATTACGATAAAAAGAAAAGTCCCTATCTCCATCTGGTTTTGTTTCAACAAAAGCTAACGTAGTGCGTACTTCCCTATCTATTATTAATCCACTTCTATCAATTCCAACCTCGTCAAGTACGTTACATAATCTATGTCCAAATATATCATCGCCCACTTTTCCAAGAAATGCTGTACCATGTCCTAATTTCTGCAACATTGCCAGAACATTACAAGGTGCCCCACCTGGATTTGCCTCAAAAACAGAATTCCCTTGCGTACTAATTCCATTCTCAGTAAAATCAATTAACAACTCTCCTAATGCAACTACATCATATTTCTTTTTCATATGCTCTCCAAACTAAGTAGTTTCTCTTTTCACTAGCGCTACCGGCAATATGGTACGACTCGATACAATATTTCCTTCACCTGCACTTATCAATAGCTCTATCGCCATCTTCGCCATTTCCTTAATAGGCTGGTGAATCGTTGTAATTGGCGGTGTTGTAAGTGATGCAATATTAACATCATCAAAACCCACAATCTTCAACTTCTCTGGCACTGAAATATTAAGTTTCTTACATACTTGCAATAGCTGTGCTGCAATCAAATCACTACTAACAAAGATACCATCTGTATCCGAATTCTCTTGTAGTAATCTCTCCAATATCTCATGATATTCCAGATTATTATATTGATCTGCTTCTGTATCAACTACTTTATAATCTACTCCTTTTTGCTTACAAACTTCACAAAATCCCGCAGCTCTATCATCCGCAGGCATAGCGTTACCATGAACACCACTAATATGTATTAACTGCTTACATCCTAATTCAATCAAATGCTTTGCAGCCAATTTCCCACCTTGTCTATTGTCACATTCAACAGCAGCTGTTCCATTCTCTAAAGTACATTCTATTGTAACCAGTGGCACATTTAATCCTGTAAATTTTTCAGCCCCTACCGTGCCACTACAAAGAATAATGCCGGCCACTCGATTACTAGAACACATTTCTAAATATTCCCATTCTTTTTCATTTTTTTCTTGGGAATTAAATAGTAAAATTTTATGCTTATGAAGATATGCCTGACTCTCTAAATTGCTAATCAACTCTGCAAAATAAGGATGTTTTATATGTGGAACAATCACACCAATGGTATTCGTTGTCTGTTTTGAAAGAGAACGTGCAACTTCATTAGGATGATAATTAAGTTTTTCCATGGCCCGATATACATTTTCTCTTGTTTGTTCACTGATATATCCTCTATTATTCAATACGCGGGATACTGTACTAACTGTCAGCCCAGTCTCTCTTGCCACATCCTTTAATGTCGCCATAATTCATTACCTCCTAATCAGGATCAGCCAATAAAAATACTCCCACTATTGTATCACAATCTGCTGTTACTTCAAAGATATCATCATCTACTATAAACAAAAAATCCCTTATATTTTGCGGTATAATAAGTGTTTTATTTCCTACCGTAAAGAAACCTTTTTCCATATCATATGCTACATTTAGCTTATCAATCTTCCAGCAATACTTTCCTTTACATGCATTGCTCTTATCAACAGAAAATTTCTTATCATCCGTACAAATTACGCTTACTTGCATATTCTCATCCATATATTCTGATACCATATGAGCATGTGATTTTTTCCACTCTTCTATTTCTCTTATTGGTTTTTGCCTTAGCAGTCTTTCTTCTTCTCTACACAATACACTAAGTTCTCTTGGTAATCCCATTGCTCCTGTATATTTTTTCCCTGTATTAGGAATACGAAGCCATGGAATCTGAATCGTTCGACCTACTGTCCCAGAATATGTTTGAGCTGCATAAGGAATTTCATTCATGTATGCCTTCTGCCGTTCTCCTGTTGTCTTAAACTGATATCCGTCAAATTCTCCCCAGTAATAATATCCATCAGCACTCCAGAAAACCCAATGTTCTTTGCCATCCTGGTCAAAAAGCTTTAACAAATCAGGACACTCAAAGCCTTGTTCTAATGTAATTTTATCCGTTTGATTCCAGTTCTCTAAATCTATAGAACGAAAGATTCCAAAGTCATTCTTTTCTAACCACAAAACCATAATATATGCTTTACTTTCCTCATGCCAAAACACCTTAGGATCTCTATTCTCTTTACATACGCTTGTTAACACTTCTTTCTTTGTTTTAACAAGCGTTTTTCCACCATCCAGACTATAAGCCATATACTGCCCGAAATCTTTTCCCTTACTCCAAATATTGCTACTTCCTGCTGCCGTATAAAAGAATAATAGCGCTTCTTGTGGCAACCCGAGCATTCCCTTTTCGTTTACGATGCCACTTCCTGAAAACATGGTTCCTGTTTCATCTGGAAATAAAACAGTATCTTTCTGTTCCCAATGCAATAAATCTGTACTTACTGCATGTCCCCATGACATATTTTCCCATTGAATATGAAAAGGATTGTATTGAAAATAAAGGTGATATACTCCATCTTTATATACTAGTCCATTCGGATCATTCATCCAGCCAGTTTCTGGTGTAAAATGAAGCAATGGACGTGAAGATTCTTCTTGATGTTTCTGATTAGAAACATTTCTAACTGCAGTCAAAAACTCTTCCTGCATATCTCCTTGTAGCATTAATGTCTGCCCAATAAATTGCTTTACTGGTAAATATACATCATAGTCTCCTACATAGTCGTTTTTTCCAGTCTCACCTATAGGTATCTGAAATTCAAAAAGTTTTTCTTTCTCATCTTCCTTCTCGATAAAGATCTCAAAAAGCTTATTACGCTCTCCTACCTTAATTGGAATGCTCAAATATTCCTGCTTTATAGCGATTCTTTTTTCCATGGCAAATCCCTTTATTTATAATGTTTTTATAGTCCCATTCTCACTATAAGTAATTGTAAATTCTTTTGTATCAAAATTTGCAAAAAGCTCTGCTCGTTCTTCTCCACATGTTCTTACAATATGCAATTCTTTTTCCCCACACGTTTCAAGTTCAAATGCTCCATCAAATGCTTTATGTGTATTACGGAATTCCATCAGACGAATTAATTCTTTTACTACAGGACGCTTTACTTCTTCCTCTATCTCTTCTGTCGTATAATAATGGCGGTTAATATTACGTCCCACCTTCGTTTCTTCCAAAAGTTTTAAATCGTTTTTACCAGCCAGTAAGCCTACATAGTATACCTGTGGAATACCAGGTGCAAAAAACTGTACCGCACGAGCTAACAAATACGCTGCATCATCATCACCTAAAGCAGAATAATAAGAGCAATTCACCTGATAAATATCAAGATTATTATATGCAGCTGTATTATAAATCTTCTTTACATTTGCCCCAAACTTAAAAATATCTTCCTTCGTACGTTCAATTTCTTCATCCGGTAACAAATCCTTTACATCCACAACACCGATTCCGTCATGCGTATCCAGCGTTGTAAACTGCTTTCTTGGACAAATGGATAACCAATTCTTTAAGTACTCTGTTTTTCCATAATACAACGCATTAATCAAAAGCATAGGAAGTGCAAAATCATAAACAAAATAATCCTTGTCTGCAATTCTTGTCTGCATGGTATAATGCTCATGTATTTCGGGTAATAAAGTAACGTCATAAGGAGCTACAATTTCCTGACATTCTTCTATAAATTCCCATACATCTGGTTCAATAAAGAAACAGCTTGTTCCTGCTTTCTTTGTAGCATACGCAAATGCATCTAGTCGAATCATGGATGCTCCATGCTGACATAATGTTGTCAAATAGTTCCGTTCACACTCATTGTCTGACCTTCACAATCTGCAACCCATGACTCTGCTGATAAATCCACCGCATATTCCTCTGCTAATGAAACGATATCTGTGTTATCCAGCATTGCCATTGTTGGCGCTGTACCAGAATTATATGCACTTGTTACTTTTGTATAAGGTGATTCACCCGTTCCACATGCAAGAATCTCAACTTCGATTCCTGTCTCTTCTTTAAAAACTTCTGCCATTTCTTCCAGTGCTGTCTGTACCTCACCCTTGGTATTTAAAAAAGAAATCTGTACACCTGACAAGTCAGAATTTTCTATAGCATCTGTCGTCTGTGTAGTTTCTTCGCTTTTTACTTCTGCTTGCTGCGCTTCCGTTTGCTCATTCACTGCTGTTTCTTTTCCATCTCCACATCCTGCTAACATACCCACTGTCATTGCAGTTGTCATAAACACCGCCAATACTTTTTTAGTTTCATACCTTTTCCTCCACTTTTTAATAATTCACAATGCAACCAATTCAATACCTTCCTTGCTGAACAGCTACCTTGCATCTACACTTTATCAGTCCATATAATATATGTCAAGCGGTTGATATACATTTTGTATATATAACCGAATTCTTTTCTCGTTTTTTGTACATATTGCTATTTTTATTTTTTCTTTTTGTTGCTTATTTTATATTTTTATCTCCTTTTCACCTTGTTTATTATGCCAAACGGTTGATATACAATTATAGACTTAACAAATAACAATTACTGTGAGCGGTGGAATTGCAACATCTTTTACTGGTGAAGATGTGTTTCCTCTTGCGGATGAACGATTATATAAGGCCAAATCAAATGGAAAAAATCAAATCATCTAAGTAACGCAAATTTTAATCATGCCTTTTCTTACCAAAATAAATGACATATAATTGTGAACTTACGTCAAACAATTATATGTCATTTATACAAATAGCTTTTTTAATTACTCAAATTTCTCTATTATTCTTCAAAGCTTACACAACGTATATCCAGCTGCTCCAATAATAGCTTCTGTAGAGCCTTTTAACTCACCACCTATAAGAATAACATGAAATCCTGCTTCCGCTAGTTTCTTAGCATGAGAAACTGCATTTGTAACATATGTAGCCTCTTTTTCTTTGATATACCCCAACATCCAACTAGTTGTTGTTCCTGCATCAATATAAACACAATCATTCGCTTCTATAAGAGAGGCTGCGTATTTTGCAATCGCCATTTTTTCTCTTATCTGCATCTCCTGTTTTTGACAAACTGGTAATTCCTGCTTCACAATTCTAGAATCATTCAATGCAATAGCTCCACCAAATACCTTTGTAAGCTTTCCTGCTTTATCCAAAGCGGTAATATCCCTACGTATGGTTGATTCTGATGCCTAAAAGATTTCCTTAAGCTCTTGAACAGTAATACTTTCTCGTTCCTGCACTAACTTAGCTATCTCTTCCTGTCGTTTTTCTGTTAACATAACATAACGCCTCTTTCTTGTTGATTGATGTCTCAACTTCTGCTATTATTTGCTTTTTTCGAGATTCTAATGAGAAGTATTTTACCTTCTTGTCTGCTCCTATGTCAAGCGTTCTAAAATTTATAACACTTTCTTTTTTAATACACCTAGTAATACCGCAGATACGACAGTCCCTATCATAAGCGCAGCAAGATAACCAATTGCATTCCCCACTACAGGAAATACAAAGATTCCACCATGCGGTGCCATCAGCGTACATTGAAATATTTCTGATAATGCGCCTGCAATTCCAGAACCAATAATACATGCAGGAAGAACACGTAACGGGTCTGATGCCGCAAATGGAATAGCACCTTCTGTAATATAACAATTATTATCCGTTGTAATTATCGGTTTCACACAGTTTCACATTTCTTTTCGTGGATTCTCTCTCTTTTATCTCATAATCAAGCTGCATCGTCCGAGGAATCTGTTCCCCACTATCAATTGAAGCCAAAAGCATTCTCGCTGCTTCACGCCCGGATGTCTTATAATGAAGATGTACTGACGTAAGCGTTACCATAGACATCCGTCCTACCATAGAATCTCCTACTGCACTAACCATTACTTCATCCGGTATCTTTATTCTATTTTCACGACAATAAAGCATAACTCCTGCCGCAATAGTATCTGTAGCACAAAAAACACTGTCTGGATAAGGTTTCTGTGCAAATATTCTCTTTGCATTTTCATAACCTGAATCCAATGTAAACTCTGCTATCACCTGTCTTTCTAATGAGATTGTAATCCCCGAATCTTTCACAGCTTTCAAAAAACCATTGTGTCTTGCCAATCCAGCAGCCTTATCTTCATCCGTTACTCCAATGTATGCCGGATCTTTTGATCCTTTGTCAAGCATAAGCTTTGTTAAGGCATAAGAAGCTCCATAATCATCATGACACACACAACAAAATCCTTTATGTGATTGTCCTATGATAACCACTGGAATTCGCATCTTGTGCAATACTCTTTCATGCATAGCCGTAAACATACTTGCAAGTAAAATAACACCATCTACTCTGTTATTTCTAAATAATTCTAGGTACTCAATTTCTTTATGACAATCATTTGAAGTATTAACAAGCAATAATTCATAACCTTTTTTATTTAAAATTTCACCTATGCCTTCCGTAATCCGTGCACAACTCTCACTTGACAACTTAGGAAGAATAACACCTATTAGCTTTGTTACTTTTGTGCGAACATTTTGTGCAGATATGGAAGGTGCATAACCTGTTTCTTCAATCGCCCTTTCTATTAATTCACGTTTATCCTCACTCAAATATCCTTTATTAAAGTATCTACTTACTGCTGATTTAGATACACCAGCCTTCTGTGCAAACTCTGAAATATTCATTTTTATCACCCCTGTTGTGAAATTGATTTCACAAACAGTATTACATATTTTCACTTGAAATGCAACGCATAAACAGAGCAGGAAAATCTACTCCTGCTCTGTTTCATTTTACACTTTATATTTTTATATACAGTCATCACCACAATAAATAATAATACTCTTTTCTTTTGTTTTTATATTTCTTTATTCTCTATAATGTAATCGAATCTTATCAACTATCAAAGCAATAAATTCCGAATTTGTCGGTTTCCCCTTTCCTACATTAATGGTGTAACCAAACATTGAATCCAAAGTATCCATATTTCCCCTGTTCCATGCCACCTCTATAGCATGACGAATTGCTCTTTCTACTCTACTAGATGTTGTATGATACTTTTTTGCTATCTCTGGATACAAAATCTTTGTTACTGCACTTAACATCTCTCTATCTTCTACTGACATCATTATTGCTTCTCTCAAATACTGATATCCCTTGATATGAGCAGGAACTCCTATCTCATGAATAATATCTGTGACGTCTTTCTCTAAATCGCGTGTTGTTCTATTTTTTACTGACTCTATGGCAGTTTCTTGTGGACCTTCATTTTGAGGTATGTTAATCATAATCTGAAATCCCTGATTCCTCATTAACAAATCGCATATCATGCGCATTGCCCTTTCGTTATCCTGTACCTCCATAACGTTTACTTGTCCCATCTTTTTATTGCCTCCATTTCTTTTACTCAAGACTTAAATTTTGTCACAAATGGATTAAATCAAAAAAAAGACATTTCCGCAATGCACATTTATCGCAGAATTTTTCCTATCTGTTTAGTAGTGATTAAAAATAGCAAAATAAAAAAACCTTGAAAAATCAATGTATACAAACTTTTCAAAGTTTTCCCTTTTTTAATTATTTCTTTTTTTTGCGATAGGATTCATGATAAAATTACATTTTTTTAGCAAGTAAAATGCTAGCCAAAATACCTGCCATTGTCGAAATTAGCGCTCCTGGTAACGTCCAACGTGTTTTTGTCACCTTAACTGCCATGAAGTACACAGACATTGTATAAAACACAGTTTCCGTCGAACTAACAGCTAAAGAAGCCACAAGGCCAGCATACGAATCCGTACCATACTCTTTATAGATATCCAATAACAAGCCTGTTGCCGCCGAAGAAGAAACTATTTTTACCATAAACAAAGATACCAGCTCCTGTGGAAAATTGCCCAAAAAACGCCCCAAAAATTTTCCCAAGAATTCCAAAAATCCAGATGCTCTAAGCACTCCTACAGCTACCATAAGACCTATAAGAGTCGGAAGAATTCCAAATACCGTTTCAACTCCATCCTTTGCTCCCTTGGTAAAGCTTTGGTAAATATTTTTCTTTTGTGCCAGTCCTGTCATAATAATATAA
Organism: Lachnospiraceae bacterium; assembly: GCA_017436865.1. Classification (GTDB taxonomy): domain Bacteria; phylum Bacillota; class Clostridia; order Lachnospirales; family Lachnospiraceae; genus COE1. Next base: position 19,370 of record JAFSCH010000097.1, on the reverse strand, counting down.
AAGATTAGTGCCGGAATAATAATATTGGATAAATGAACCATAACATTGGTCTGCATATCAATCCTACAAACAATTCTTTTTTCTAATCTATGTGTATTCCTTATATTCTATGCCTCTTCCTTTAGCTTTCTTTATTGATTGGGCCATTAACTTTCTTGCTACATATCCTATCTTTACTGCACCAGCTGTATGTGAACTGGATGGGCCTACCATAACTGGACCTATGATGTCAAACAGATTCATACCGCGCTTCCAAAAACCCTCAAAAATTAGTACTTATTTCCTATATTATTTTATGACATGTACCATTATACTTTCTAACAGATGACACACATGAATGTTTCGACCTACCTGAATGGTTACCTACATTCTTATTATATTTTATTATTTAGGAGTATTTTACCATGCTAACCATTGCTTTTTGTTCTCATCAGGAATCTATGTTAAATTTCCTGCCACAGGAATTTACAAAAGCCTTTTCACGAAGAGGCATTGATATTAATACCTTAGCAATTAGTAATTCTGCTGACTTATCGGACTATGCGCTACTCGGCATTTATCCAGATATTATTATCTTTTCCGAGTCTGTTCTTTCTACTTCTTTTATCAATTCATTTCTACTTCTGAAGGAACAAAAGCACTCTATCATATTTATTTTAGTGAAAGATTCTGAATCTTTCAATCTTTCCGCAGAAAATGACTATACTTTTCTATTACAACCTTTTTATAGCACCTCTACGAACTCTTTTCAGGAGTTATGGAATTGTGTTTGCAAAGCGTATGATTTAATTAGCTCAGACAAAAATACCTTTGCTTATTACCACAGACCCTCCTATCATTCTACACCTCTTAATCACATCTTATACTTTGTGTCAGAAGGTCGCTGTGTCCGTTTGGTTACCAAAAACGGCAGTGACTCCTTCTACGGAAGGCTAAATGAACTGGAAAATAGTCTGCGTGTAAAAAACTGTCGTTTTATACGTGTCCATCAGTCCTATCTAGTGAATGAAAAATACATTCTTTCTTATGACAGAAAAGGAATCTTGCTTATAAATGGTGAAACACTTAGCATTAGCAATTCCCATTACTATCAGGAAGTAAGACGTCTGCTTCACAAAAGAATGCAAGCCACTTCTTAATTTTTTTTAAATATACGAAAATGCGTGATTGCCACCACTGCAATCACGCATTTTCCTTATTACATTATAGGGGTTTCATTCCTTTCTTCTGTTACTGTTTCTTCTACATTCGGTAACACAGGAAAGTTCATCTCTGCAAAGGTATTTCCATAACTTTCAGGTGTAAGATACATGTATTCCAGACCGCACCAACCGTCTCCAACAAGCTTACTACTATTATATATATCATAGATATGACGCTTTCTTGCTTTCACTTCCGATAAGGTTTCCTTTTTAATATATTCTGGATTTGTTTCTACCATCTCCAAATATGTAACTCCTTCAGGAAGCTCTGGTGCTTCTTCTTTATTTGATACCTTTTGACGTACAAAAGCAATAAAATCAAAGCTTTTCTTTTTATTAAAGAAAGTAACCTGTTCACCCATCATCGCTTTTGCATCCGCATCAAGTCCAACATTCATATTTGTATCGTTATATGCACCCTTTCTTTCATAAGCTACCGTTGTCACCTTTACATTTTGAAAGGTCAGATAAACTGGATTTTGCTCACCCATAGAATGCATAGACATAACATATGGACACTTATAATTTCTCAAAGCGCAATCACGTAATGTCAGAAATGCTTCTCCGCTCATTTCCTGATTTTGTGTATTATGAAAATAAATACATCCACCCGAACCGTTTGAAATCAACTCGCAATCTTCAAATGTTATCGTATTTTTTCCACGGCTTCCAATCCCGACACACTGATTATTGTTTGAGACAATTTTGCAATTTTTCATGCAAATCTCTTTTTCGTATGAATAATTTTGGTCAATATGCACTGCATAGCCTGGAAAAAGCATTTGCCATAACTGAATACTTTCTACTGTACCATTGTTATATGCATCATTTGTTACATTTAGATTATCTATTTCTTTTTCTTCTCCTGTATGGTAGCCATATATGGTCATATTCGCTACCGTTCCTGCTCCAAAAGTAAGTGGAACCTTATGGTAGTCCGTAGATTCATACTGTAATACACAGTTATCCCTGTCTGTTCCTATTAAATGAACTGTTTTATTAAAAATTTCTACCGCTTCGTTATAAACTCCCGGATAAATTAAAAGAGTATCCTCTGACTCTACCGCTTCCACTCCTGCCTGAATCGTTGTAAAATCACCGCTTCCATCTGGAATTACTTCATAAACATTTCCTTTTGAAAACGCCTCTGCCAACTGCTCTAGAAGAATCTCTTGTTCTACCGGCTCTGCATGACTCTCACATGACACACCAAGACAAATCACAAAAAGCAACGCAATATATTTTATCCCTGCTCCTATTTTAATCTGTCGATATACCGTTCTGCACATTCCCATACTACCAAATTCACTTTCTTATCCTGAAGATTATCTTTTGTTGCCTGATAAAAATCATAGTTATGATTCATAATCATAACATGATTTACACCACCATTAAAATAATATAATGCCTGTCTATTTAGAAACTCACTAAAGGAATCTCCTATCAGCATAAGCGAATCTTCTACTTTCTGCTCTTCTGATACACTAGACTGTGGTAAAAAATAAACCGTATCAATATTATATCTATCCTGTCTTCCAATCAATACGCTCAAATCCCCACAATAATTATGCATATGCTCTTCAAACACGGTATTCTCTAACATAATCTGTTTACCATATTTGGTATTTAGCAAATCCGCTATTGCCAAGAAACTTCCCTGCATATTACAGTGAGTATCCGTTTTATAATATAACTGATAAGTATCCTTATAAGCATTATATTGATCTTTCATATAGATAATAGAGAGATCTGTATTTTGCTTTAAATAAGTAACCAACTTGTCCGTTTTCGTTTCCTCGCTAACACGCTGTATATATGTTGGCATCTTTTCAGCATAAATAATTTCTTTATTTGGAATCAATAACAATACAAACTCTGCACCTGTCGCTTCTACTTCAGCCTTCTGCTCTAATAAATGAGCAGCAATCGATGCCATCTCTTGCTCTGTATAAGCATTATCGCCTATATAATCATGGTAAGAATCTCCATCATTTGGATTTTGTAAAAACAACCAGTTTTCTTTACCAAAAATAGTAATAAAGGTTGTCAAATTAATGTCCATAGCTAAGATCTTATCAATCTCTGTTTCAAAACGTTCATAACTCTCCGTTTCTAACAATTGGCTGGTATATTCTTGCACCATTTCTGCAAGCTCTAGAGAATCCTTATAAATAACTTCTCCCTTTTTCAGCCCTTCCTGAGAAATTTCCGGCAATTCCTTTTCTGTACCTGTTACTCTTGCTTGTATTAAAGTCTGGAATTTACCTGCCTTTGCATATCCTAGTTCCTCGGCTTCTTCAAGATACTGATTCGCAACATCAAAATCTATTGGAACACCCATTCCTAATGCATACATCATACCAAGTGTTCCTAATGCTTGGCCATTTTTCTCATCTAACGCTGCAAACACTCCTGCGGCTTTTTCATAATCCTGAAGAATAACACCCTCTCCAAGAAAACACATTTTCGCATATATTGCATACGCTTTGCTATTTCCATTTAAAACTGCCTTTTGGATATATTCTGCTGCCTTTTCAAGATCTTTTTCCGTTCCAATTCCTTGCAAGTACATTTCTCCTGCCATAAATTGTGCATCCATGTTTTCGTCAGCAATATCTTCCAAAAGCGCAAGTGCTTTCACTGCATCCTGCACTCTATCCTTACCAAGAGCATAGAGAAGTGCTTCCTCCAACACATGATTTGTCTCACTGTCCTCGGATTCTACAACAATCGTAGATATCTCTTCTTCTGATTGATTTTCATCCTTCTCTATGTCTTCTGTATTATCTATTCTTTGTTCTGTATCGTTCTGGTTCAGGTGTACCAGAAAAGCAAAACTAATGCCTGTCACAAGAAGCAATACCGCAACTGTAACTACAATGACAGCAAAAGTCTTCTTTTTCATATGTTACTCCTTCCTAACGATAACCCTTCTCATATTGGTATTCAATAATAAGGTCTCTATTATACTTCTCATATTCATTTAAAATTGATTCATCAAATACTTCCGGTCTAGTAGTTTCCTGATACCAGTCATACTGAGAAAAATATGAAGTTACAGATGCATCATTGAATCCTCTTCCATGACGAGCATAAATCTCATATAATGAAAGATATAATTCATACTCTGATAAATGCTTAATATCATCTTTCGTGAGATTCTTTGTATTACTATACTCTAAAAGATATCCCTCCTTAGATGCATGTTTAATTGTTGTATCTGTTGAGATTCCCTTACCACTTTCCATTGCATATACTGTATTATAATAATCCCAGAACTCAAGAACCCAACAGTTATTTCCTGTCTTAGCAAGATTGTCTTTAATAAAAGCAAGAATTTCCTCTGTAGACGAACCATTATTTCTCATCTGTGTCATCTTTGCAACTACAAGCTTTCCATAACACTTTGTTTTCTTTGCTTCCAGCTCCTCTGTCTCTAAATAAGAAGCCAAATCCGCTAAAGCCGCTTCCATACCTGCTTCATCTGCCTGATTTGCACAACTTTCTGCTGTTGTATTCAAATAGTCTTTATGCTTTTGCTGAACCTCTTTTTCCTTATCTTTTAAGAACTGAGTATCCGCCAAGTCAGCTAGCGCTTCTTTTTCACCAAGCATGCCAAAATAAGTAATGCCATCTGTAATAACAGAAAATGCTTCCGTATAGTTTGCAGCATTTACATAATCATCAATTTCTGTAATAAGTGAACTTTTTACACCTTCTACAGCTTCTTTTAAAACAGATGCTATCTCTGTTTCATCGCAAGTCGCCTTTTCTTCATCTGAAAGAGCAGTTACCATATCAATAGCACCAATATAGTCTTTCTTTGCCAGTGTATCCTTAATCTCTTGAAGTTTATTAACTTTTTCTGCTGCAACAGACTCTTCTACAACAGTTTCTGTTGTTTCTGATGTTTCTACATTTTCTGTTGTCTTGTTCACCATTAACTTTGTTGAAATCTTTCCTGAATACAATCTGAATGCCACAAGCACTCCACCAATGACTACGACGAATAATACAAGAGCAACACAAATTCCTATAATAAGACCTTTATTTGCTCCTTTTTTCTTTTCCTTTTTTCCAGATTTTTGTACATCCATCTGAACAGGCTGCTGCATTGGTGTTGGCTGTTGTGATTCATACACTTGTGTATCTGCCAGCTTTATTGTTGCCGGCTCTTCCTTAGCTTTTGGTTCTGCTGTGTTTTCTATTACTGGTTCTTTCTTATCTTCTGATTTTATTACCTTTTCTGTTATCGGTTTTTCCTTAATTTCTTCCTTTACTGGTGTTGTACTAGTCTCCACCTTTATCTCACTATTCATTGCAGTACCATACAGTGCACGATACAATGCCTTTATTCCCTGAAGCCTCTTTTCAGCTTTAATAGAAAGTCCCATCATAATAACAGCTTCCTGTACTTCACTAACCTCTATACCCATGCTACTCGGAGTAAGAAGTTCCTCCTGTTCCTTTCTTTTGGATGCCTCTACAGGGATTTTTCCTGTAATGCAACGATATATAACAGCACATATAGCATAAACATCAATGCTTGGTTTTCTATTGTCTTGCTTTTCATACTGTTCCACTGGCGCATATCCTCTGCACTTATCCGATACGATGCCTTCCTGACAGCCAAATCCAATTAATTTCAAAGTTCCTTCATTGGTAAAAATCAAATTATCCGATGAAATATTTTGGTGAACCAAGCCTGCTTCATGTAATTCATATAAAGACTTTAATACAGGCTCTAATAAATCTTGCATTCTCTGCATTGGAAATAGTCTTCCACCTTTTACGATTTCCTCAAGACTTGTTCCTTCTACATACTCCATAATTATATAAGCAGTTCCATTTTCTTCCAGTACATCGAATACTTCTACAATACCTGAAAGACTTTTCTTTGCTTTTAAGATATTACCTTCCTGAATAAACTTCTGTAATCCCTCCGCAAAAGAATCCTTTCCCGATACAATATTCTCATTTCTTGTTGCAATTTCTTCCGGAAAATATTCTTTAATTGCAATTTTTTTATTTAACACATTATCATATCCCATATAGGTAAGACCAAGATGGTTATTTCCTAAAACAAGGCCTACCACATATCTACTACCTAAGGTTGTATTTACACTTAAATGACTTGTATTTTTCATATCCATGTTCTCTCTCCCTTTTCCTTTCAAAACAAATTGCCAGAAGGAAGGATTTCATAACCTTACCTTCCTTTTGGCAATTATAGTTCCTATGCTGCTTAGAAATATTCCATTAAATCTTCTAAATCATTGTCATACATAGCATCTTCCAGATCCTCTGCAAAATCTTCCATATCTTCTTCTGAAGCATTTCCTAAATCAAACTCTTTTCCTTTAAACTTGCCCATTTTAACACGGTTAGACAATGTTATCTCCAGTTCCGCACCATCAAGCGTATCATATCCATACTCATACTTTTCAAACTTGACCACAAGATCAGAAGCAGAACTCTTGAGATTTCCCTTTATATCAATATCTGTATAACTATCCTGTTGAACTTCAAAATCTCCGCTCTTATAGTCATACTTAATTTCTAATGCGCTATCCTTATTACCATTGCTGATAAATTTGAATTTTTCTGTTGAATCAGATACAGATCCCTTCATTTCAAAGCTACTCTCACCATAATCATTCTCTTCTACAAGCTCAATATTTTGTGCACGATAATCTCCGCCCTTAAATAATACTTCCATTGTAGCATCTGTATCCGTATTTTCCATCTTAATGCTGGCAAGCATGCCCCTATAAAGATAAAAACTAATCTCAATATCTTCCATATCTTCAACATCATCACGCATATCATCAAAGAGATCTTCCAAGCTATCTCCTGACTCTTCTAAGGCATCTTTCATGCTCTCATCTATATACTTATTAACTACTTTTTCCACTCCATCAATGATGTTTACTACATTCTTTTCTTTGATCTTGGTTATGTAGCCTTTACAGTTTCTCTTTTCTCCGTCAACACGATACTGTTCTTTATCTGCCTTTTCAAATTCTAAAGAGTTAAATTCTTTTAAGAAAACTTCGCAAAGTTCTGCAGAATATTTTTTTGACTTCATGCTACCAGCATTTATGTCTTCTAATAAGGAATTTATCATTTCAAGACTTTCTTCGTCAGCCTCTTCCGTTATATAGCCCTTATTCTTGTCTTTAAAATTATATACTAAAACCTGATCAAGTAATTCAGGAATCTGAAGCTTTACTTCGCTTTCATTAATTCCTGCAAGAAGAGTCATTTCAGGAACATCATCAACATTTATTTTAGCATAAATCTGTTTTTCGGAAGCCTTAGAACGCAATTCAGCTTCTATACTCTCCTCTTCCATTGTCATCTTTACCCCAAGAGTATATTTATCATCTGCTAACATACTAAGCCCTTGTAAATCCTGTACAAAATGAGGCATCTCTTTAAATGTTTTTAGGGTTGCTCTTCTTATTTGTCCAGCTGGTCCGGAAAATACTCCACTAACAAATAAACCAACAACTAATACTAATACAGCTACTACTGCAACAACCGCACCTATCACTGGCAACATCTTGTTTTTACTCTTCTTTTCTTGTTGGGGCTGCTGGCTTAATGGCTGACCTGTCATTGGATCAAATCCTCCACTTGACTGTGTCTGCTGCTCTAATGGCTGACCTGTCATTGGATCAAATCCTCCACTTGACTGTGTCTGCTGACCTATTGGCTGACCTGTCATTGGATCAAATCCTCCACTTGACTGTGTTTGCTGACCTATTGGCTGACCTGTCATTGGGTCAAATCCTCCACTTGACTGTGTCTGCTGACCTATTGGCTGACCTGTCACTGGGTCAAATCCTCCACTTGACTGTGTCTGCTGACCTATTGGTTGACCTGTCATTGGATCAAATCCTTCACCTGACTGAGGTAGCTCTGATACAGTCTGTTCTATTAATACAGATTCCTCTTTCACATGTTCCTCTACTATAGTCTCTTCTTTTACCGGCTCATGTACAATTACCGTTTCCTCTTTTACAGATGTCTCTACTACTGTAGCTTCTTTTTCTCCAGCCTGCTCCTCTGCACTTTTAGAAACTAATTCCCCTGTAATAGGATCAAAAGCCATATTTTCTTGCTTCTGTACAATCTGCTCTTGTACTTCATTCTCCAGGGTATCATTTATCAATTCCCCTGTAATTGGATCAAATTTCATATTTTATCTCCTCTCTCTTCTTATGTAAATTCTTTATCCTAAAGCTTTTCCGCATTTACAACAGAATTTATAATTTGATGCATTCTGTGCACCACACTGTGCACAATAAATCATTGCGCCAGTCTGCACATTTGATCCTGTTCCCAGAATTTGTTGTTCTGAAATAGTTAGCTGTTCCATTATCTTTTTCTGCTGCTCTATTTCTTCGTATTTCTGCTTTATTTGTTCCATAATTGTCTGAAGTGCAGTTTCATCTGACTCACCAGAAAGCCAGCTTCCATACATGATATCACCTAGATTTAATTTCAAATCACGAATTTCCTTTTCTAACGTTGAAATATACGTTTTGCACTTAGACTCTTCCATAAAATTATTTGTCTTAACATTTATGGTAGTTAATCCTTTCGATAACGATTCTCTAAAGCTTGCCATTTTATCCTCCTCATTAGTTTCTAAGCACTTGTATGCATTATTCTTTTGTTCTAACGCTCTCTGAGCATTTTTGTGCTATTCTATTAATTTTATCATCTATTTAAAATGTATACAAGTTATTATTATTTTTAACGTAATTATTCAGTACCTTCATAATTACAGGCAAAAATCCATCCTAAATTTGCTTCACAAATGGATTTTTGCTTAATCATTCTACATTTTCTCACGGAATCCGCAGTAAATGCGTATTCCTACTGAATAGTTACTTTTTAACAATAACTGTAACATATAAAAAGTATTCCGAATTGCTTTTCAATAAGCTTTTTGCACTCTTATATCATACTCTTACGGTCTCAGCAATAAGTTCTTCGACCTGTCCTGAATACTTACCATTTTGCAATATATTACAGCTACTACTGTATTTATTAATGTTGCTATTATTCCCGGCAAAATAATACTTGCAGGATTTACACTGCCATATTGACTTCGATACGCAATTACGTTAACTGGTATTAGCTGCAAAGACGAAATATTCATAACTAGAAAAGTACACATTTCATTACTTGCAATTCTGTTTTCTATCAAGTTATCCTCTTTTTTATTAATTCTTATTTCTTCTCCATAAAATGCTTTATTTCCCCGTTCCCTTTCCAACTGTGCCAACTCCTTCATTGCTTTTAGTCCTGCCGGAGTTGCTGCCCAGCCAAGTCCTAAAATATTAGCAACAAAATTAACACCTATTGCATTTAATGCCGCATGACCACTTGGAATCTTTGGAAATAAAAAATGTAAAAACGGATTTAGCAATCTCATCATGGATTCCATCACCCCTGCATCCACTGCTACCTCCATCAATCCGCTCCAAAAAGAAACAATTCCAAGCATAGCAACACTTAATGTTACAGCTTCTTTTGTAGAGTTTAATACTGAGTCCGTAATTGCCTGCATATTACCAGTAAGTGCACCATACACAATACCAATAACCAACATGCCACCCCATAAATAATTCATCATATTCATTTACCTAAATATCTATTTTATTTATTCTATGCTTTATTTCTTACAAATATTGTAACTATCCTGTACTCTTGATAAACAGATAGCAAATTTATTACTAACTACTAATATAGAACAAATAGTGCGTGCCAGCGCACGCACTTTGGCAAGAATTTCTTACGAAATTCTTGTCTAACTGCCACTACGCTACAGCACTTTCCTATGGAATAAAAAAGAGACCCCTATTTAGGATCTCTTTGCATTCCATATATGTCAGACTCTGCTTAAATATCAGCACCCTGCTCTCTTAAGAACTCGATTGCATCGCCAACAGTCTTAACCTTCTTCTCTAATTCTTCGTAAGATACTTCTACACCGAACTCATCTTCAAATGCCATTACTAATTCAACTAAATCTATAGAGTCAGCTCCTAAATCATCCTTAAATGATGAATCTTCTGTAATCTGAACACCTGTTAAATGTAACTGTTCCTCAATGATTTCAAATACTCTTTCCATTTCAACACTCCTTTCTTCCGTTGATTGACAATACGAAGTATAGTATTCCCACTCCTATTTGTCAACACTTTTTAAAAGATATTGATAGACATCCCTTTTTGAGATTCCTCTATCTTTTGCAACAAGTTTCATAGCTTCCTTATGATCCATTCCTTTTTGCTCATAAATAGCCATATGTTCCTCTATGGAAATCGACTGCCAGTCCGCTTCCTGCTCCTTTTTAAAGTCCTCATGACTCTTTCCTTCCACTACGAGCACATATTCTCCTCTTGGCTCCTCCTCCTGATACATTTCTAATGCATCCTCAAAAGTAGTCGGAAGAATTGTTTCAAAACGTTTTGTGAGTTCTCTGCATAATGTAACCCTACGATTCCCAAGAGCTTCATACAATTCTTCTAATGTTCTCACTAAATGATGTGGTGCCTCATAAAGAATAATCGTCCTAGACTCTCTTTTTAAATCCTCCAGCACATCCCTTTTTTCTTTTTTATCTGACGGTAGAAAAGCTTCGAAGCAAAATCTTCTAGTACTTAATCCGGAAAGGGTAAGTGCTGTAATACAAGCAGCCGGTCCTGGAAGTGATGTAACCGTAATTCCTGCTTCATAGCACATTGCAACCAATACTTCACCCGGATCTGATATTGCAGGAGTTCCTGCATCAGTAATCAATGCAATATTTTTCCCCTCCTGCATTTGTTCTATGAGATATTTTGCCTTTTCTACTTTATTATATTCATGATAGCTCGTCATTGGTGTCTTAATCTCAAAATGATTTAAAAGCTTAATGCTGTTTCTTGTATCCTCTGCTGCAATCAAATCAACTGCTTCCAAAGTCTCTCTAACGCGTGGCGTCATATCCTGCAAATTACCGATTGGTGTTGCACACAAATACAATTTACCTGCCATATGATATATTCCTCTCTATAACCATTACTTATATAACTTCTCGCTTGTCCTATTTCATTGTAATTATCCAGTACCTTCATAATTACTTGGCATCGAAGATGCGATACAATAATCCATTCAAATTTGCATCGTAAAGGGATTTTTACTTATGCATACTACATTTTCCTATGGAATCCGCAGTAAAATGCGTATTCCTGCTGAACAGTTACAATTATTTTTACTCTTTTACAGCATCTTCCGTTTCCAAACTCTCTGCTTCCTGCTTTGCTGCTTCTTCTGTCAATCTCTCTGCTTCCTCTTTAGCTGCTTCTTCTGCCAATCTCTCTGCTTCCTCTTTAGCTACTTCTTCTGCCAATCTCTCTGCTTCCTCTTTTTCCAGTTTCCAGATTTCCTGCTCCGCTTTTGCCTCTTCATCCGTTAACAAAGAATCTCTTTGGTATTTTATAGAAGCATTCCACAGAATCCATTCATCAAATCCGGCATCATAAGCACCTCGAATCTGCTCTCGAATCTGCTCTGGACCATATGTAATATGCCCCTTCACCCATGTCGCGGTAAAACTCTGAATCCATACACGGTTTATTGCTCTGCCTTCCTCCGGTAGAACACTTAATTCCTTTTCAGCCGCATTCATTGCTGCATTTACTGTTTTATAAGGCTCTGCATCTGGTATTTCAATACCATAAACACCATTCCCATAATGTGACGGATACACCATCGGACAAATATAATCAAGATAAGAAGCCATTTTTACATAATCCTGCCCTACAATGTTTTGGTCTACCTTATTATCTATAATAGTTCCATACACATCTGCAGATACATATACATTCATATCCGCAAGCGCTTCACATGCATATTGTGTAAATTCTGATATAATCTCTATCTTACTCTTATTCTCCGCTTCTGGTCCAAAATCCAAGTCATCTGACTTCAAATCTGTTGAAAAACGAATATAATCATACTGAATCTCATCAAATCCAAGCTTTGCCGCCTCTTTTGATACCTCTATAAGATAATCCCAAACCTCTTTTTTATATGGATTAACCCATGCAAGTCCATTCTTATCTTTGAAAATTTCACCCGTTTTTTTCTTAACAGCAAGATTTGGACACTTTTCTGCAAGATAAGGGTCTTTAAAAGCCACAATTCTTGCAATCAGATAAATATTCTTTTCCTTACATTTCTGCACAAGCGCTTCGATATCCGGAATATAACGAATCCCTGCTTCTATCTCGATAACTTTTTCTGACTGCATTTTATAGGTAATACGCCCCTCGTCATTTTTTATATCTATGACCATGGCATTCAATTCCGTTTCATCCACAAGAGCAATCAGCTCGTCCATCCTGTCAATTCCTGCAACTGGTCCGCTAACATAGATTCCCTTAACCTTTACCGGTGCTGGTTTATTGCTCTCTCTTCCTGTCGCAATTTCTTCTTGTTTTATTACATTTTGTTTGTCAGAATCACCATTTTCCAACATTTCATTATCTGCCTCATTCTTCGTATTCTGAGGATTTGTTTGTAATTCTCCTTCCTCTAATTCATTACTTAAAGATACATTTTCACTTTCGGCAACTTCTTTTTCAATTTTTTCGCCGTCATAAGTAGCTAAAACATCTTCCTGTTCTTTTGCCTGACATCCATTTAATAAACAGAAAGTGCTGACTGCAAGAGCCAGCATTATTTTCTTTTTCTCATATTTCTTCTTAATATCCATATATTTCATATATTTCATCCGTATATTCATTTTGTGTTTTATATACAATGAGCGGCTTTTCCACCGTCATACGTGACTTTCCCCCTCTACAGCCTTCTATTAAAACCATATTCGGTTCTTTATCCACATAAGGATGCACAAGTCGCATTCTCTTTGGCTCAAGCTTGTATTTTGTCATCATCGTAATAATCTCTGCCAGTCGAAAAGGTCTATGAACCATAAAAAAATACCCACCTGGCTTTAAAAGCAAAGCTGCATTTTTGATAACATCCTCCAAGGTACATAATACTTCATGTCTTGCAATCGCTTTCGGAGTATCCGGATTGGCAATTCCATGCTGTCCAATCATATAAGGCGGATTACACGTCACAACGTCAAAAGAAGCAGCTTGAAAAAGATTACCTGCCTCCTTGATGTCTCCTGTAACAATATCTATTTTTTCCTCTAAATGATTCAGAAGTATACTTCGTCTTGCCATATCTGCGCTTTCCTCCTGAATCTCCAAGCCTGTCAAATGAGATGCTTTTGTCTTTCCTTCCAACAATATCGGAATAATTCCAGTTCCCGTTCCCATATCAAGCACTTTCGCACCCGTTTTCACTCTGGCAAATCCGGATAGTAATACAGCATCCATTCCAAAACAAAATTTTTCTGGATTCTGAATAATCCGATAACCATTTCTTTGCAGGTCATCAATCCGTTCTTTTTCCTTTAGTTCTACAGAACGTGTCTCCTTATCCATCGTTTCTTCCTTAGTTATCATCCAGTTTGGATCTTCCTTCCTGCTTCTCAAGCTTCTCTAATTCCTTGAGTTCCTTTAGCTCAGCTTCTGACATGCCCTCCTGCTTGTCCTTACGATGTCTCTTTTTAAATCTCAGCTGCTCAACCTTATATTCCTTAATCTCTTTTTCATCATCTGTTTCAACAATAACTTTTACAAGCTGACGAAGCACATTAACACTGTGTACCTCTCCCTTTAAGCCATCATCTGCAGTAACATAATCACCAACATTCGGAAGCTTTTTGTTCAGATATTCATACGTCTCTTCTTCATGCTTCAGACAACACATAAGTCTTCCACAAACACCTGAAATCTTTGTTGGATTCAAGGACAGATTCTGTTCCTTTGCCATCTTAATAGAAACCGGAACAAACTCCGATAAATGCGAATGACAACATAAAGGACGACCACAAATACCAATACCACCAAGAATCTTTGTCTCATCACGAACACCAATCTGACGAAGCTCAATTCTTGTCTTAAATACAGAAGCTAAATCCTTAACCAACTCTCTAAAGTCGATTCTTCCATCCGCTGTAAAATAAAACAGAACCTTATTATTATCAAATGTATATTCTGCATCGATCAACTTCATATCAAGCTTATGCTTTTTAATCTTTTCCAAACAAATCTTAAAGGCCTCTTTTTCCTTAATTTTATTGTTGGCTTCCTGCTCCATGTCTCTCTGCGTTGCTACACGAAGTACCGGCTTTAAAGGTGCTACTACCTTGTCATCCTCTACCTCCTTGGGATCTCCTACTACCGTTCCGTACTCAACACCTCTTGCAGTTTCTACGATTACATGATCTCCTCTTTTTACATCAAATTTTAAAGGATCAAAAAAATAAATTTTACCTGCTGTTCTAAATCTTACTCCTATTACCTTTACCATATCTATAACCTCACTCTTTCTTATGACTAACTCTCTTTTATAAGTCATGTCAATCTATATTAATATCCCTTCTTTTCCCTTATCTGCAAACTTTACAAATCCTTTAACAACTTGCATAGACATAATATTTTCCAAAAATTAACATTTTTTCATTTCCATAAACAATAATTCCATTGTTAAATCAAAATTTACATTCGATTTGATACGATTTCTAGCCTGCTCAATCGCTCCAATTATCTTTTCAATTGCTTCATAGGAATATTTCTCTCCAATGCGTTCAATATCACGGATTTCCTCCAGAAAAACAAGGTGCTTTCTATCTTTACATGCCTTATACAACAAAATATCACGATACCAGATAAAGCATAAATCAAGATAATCTTCCACCTCAAACTTCTCTTCTGTAATCTTTTTCGCAGCTGTTGCCATCTGATGAATCTCCATTTCAAAAATGGATTTCATATTACTTAAAACCTCCGCTTTCATTGTATCAAATTCTTCATTTGAAGCCAACTGGATTGCTCTACCAACATTACCTCTGGCAAAAGAAGCACAAATGCTAGCTCTATAATCAGGAATCTGAGCCTTTGCCATCAAAAAATGCTTAATTCTATCATTTGGTACAGGCTTTGTGTTCAAGGAGACACAACGACTTAAAATCGTTGGAAGCATTGCTTCTGCCCTTGTCGAAAGAAGAATAATAACTGCATATTCTGGAGGCTCTTCCAAAGTTTTTAACAACGCATTTTGCGCCTGTACATTCATTTTCTCTGCTTCATCTACGATATATATTTTATATGGACTACTATACGGCTTAATCGCAATATCTCCATTAATCTGCGTTCTAATATTGTCAACACTAATAACATTAGGCTTATCGTGCTCTACATAGATAATATCCGGATGATTGCCATTTAAAGCTTGCTTGCAAGAACGACACTGGTTACACGGTTTATCTCCGTCTGCCTCACATTGTAGCGCTCTTGCATAAATATCAGCAATCATACGTTTTCCGGAAAGTCTTTCTCCCTGAAACAGATATGCATGTGATATTTTCTTATATTTTAAGGCATTTTCAAGATTCTGTACCATCTGCTCCTGCCCTACGACCGAGTCCCAATTTGTTTCCTGAAACTGCTCTGTTTGTGTCTGTTCCATTTGAGAATCCATTCTCCTTTTCTAAATTTAGGTAAAAATATCAAGTAATAATCCCCTGATTTCTCCTACCTTAGCCAAAATGCTAATCGTATCTCGTTCATCTTTTACTAACTCTTGTGCCAACTCATCAAGCTTTTGGTCAACTAAACGAATAATACCATATACTCTATGGCGACCACGTCTATCAAGAAAATTCTCTCTAGAAAACTTATGAGAACGATTCACTATCTCATTCATGAATTCTTTTATCAAAGAACGATATTTTCGCATATCCTTTACATCCATGCGCTTTATTATCTTATCGCCCTGCATAACAATTTCTTCCATCATAAGATTTAATCGATCTACTAAAGCTGCTTCCTCTATATTACTTGCAAGCATAAATTTAAACGTATCATCTGTAGGCTGTATGTTTTGCTGTTGCTCTATTGGCATCGCCTGCTGAATCTGATCTACCTTGATCTCCATGTTGTCACCCCTTATATCTTATGCTATTATTCACTCTGTTTTTGCATTATCTACTTTTATTATCAATTCCCTTTTTATTCAAGTCATATAATTATTTCATGTCTTTATCATTCTAATGCAAAACTCTATTTTCCTTCACTTCGAACAAAATATTTCATTATTGCTAAAATAATAAATAATATGTAAGCATGGTGAATACTAATAACACTATTCTCTATCAGCTAACATATCTTGTTTTATTTCCTGTAAACATTTTTCTAAATCATTATTTACATAGAACTTTTTTATTCCTGCTTCTGTCAGTTTTTCACAGGAGAAATCCTGACAATCTGCCAGAAATCTCCTGCACATCTCTTCATACTTAGGCTCACTCTGAGTCTTTTCTCTCTCTAAAGCTCTCGTTAAACGCTCGCCATCATCTAATTCGATATAAATAGGAACTACTTTATTTTTCCCAAAATAATCTCTTATTTTCATATAAGATTCTAATGTTCCAATAATCAAATAGTCATTGTTAGCAAGATCAATCTGGCTATCCTTTACCAGATAATAATACCAGATTCCATGTATTGTATCATAAGCACGGCATTCTATAATCTTTCCCTGCTCCTCTAACTGATGCATCGTCTCTACATCTGTAAAATAATATTCTACACCTTCCTCTTCACCCTCACGAATCGGACGTGTCGTGTAAGATACAATTCTTCTAAGTTTAAGTTCACTATTCTGCAAAATCTTTTTATATATTGTATCCTTACCAGTGGCACTTTTGCCCATGATACAAAATATCTTACCCATTTCTCTATTTATACCTCAACCACTCGAATCATATTTGTTTTTCCAGAAATTCCTAATGGAACTCCTGCTGTTAATACAACTCGTTCTCCTTCATGTATTAATCCTGCTTTTTTACATGCTTCTACAGCCGTTTCAAAAAGCATTTCTGCATTGTCAGCCTTTTCGATCAACAAAGGTTTCACTCCCCATAAAAGACTTAACTGACGATATACGGTTTCATCTGTTGTACAACCAATAATCTGACAAGTAGGCTGATATCTTGCAACCATACTTGCTGTAAAACCTTCCATTGTAACTGTAATAATTGCAGATGCCTTTAAATCCATAGCCATCGTACAGCATGCATGCGAAATAGCAGTTGTAATATCTTCCTTTTCTTCATCATTTCTCTTTAAAAGTCTGGAGTCATAATTGATATCCTGCTCTGCTCTTTGTGCAATTCTAGACATTGTCTTTACTGCTTCTATTGGATAAGAACCAGCCGCACTTTCACCACTCAACATAATGGCAGATGTTCCATCATAAATCGCATTTGCAACGTCTGTTGTTTCTGCTCTTGTTGGTCTTGGATTCTTAATCATAGAATCTAACATCTGTGTTGCTGTAATAACAACCTTTCCCTTTTTCAGAGCCTTTTTAATCATCATCTTTTGAATAATAGGAACTTCCTCCATAGGAATTTCTACTCCCATGTCACCTCTGGCAACCATAATCCCATCAGATGCTTCCAATATTTCATCCAGATTATCAATACCCTGCATATTCTCAACTTTGGCAATAATCTTCATACGACCACCATTGTCCGCAATCAGCTTTCTTACTTCCTCGATATCATCCTTATTTCTTGCAAAGGAAGCTGCCAGATAATCATATCCCATCTTAACACCAAATAAAATATCCTGCTTATCTATATCACTTATATATGGCATGGAAAGAATTGCTCCAGGTACATTAATTCCCTTATGATTAGAAACATAACCACCATTTATAACAGTACAGATAATCTCTGTCTCTGTAATCTCCTTAATCAATAACTCAATTAAACCGTCATCAATTAATAAAGTCTTTCCTACCTGTACATCATTTTTCAGATTTTTATATGTTATGGATGCTCTCTTCGAAGTACCCATAATCTCCTCTGTTGTTAATATAAATTCCTGTCCACTTTCTAGATAGACTTTATCACCTTCGAAATCACGTAAACGAATCTCTGGTCCTTTTGTATCCATCATAGTAGCAAGTGGAAGATTTAACTCTTTTGCAATCCTAACAGATCTTTCAAACTTTGCTCTGTGCTCCTCATAATCTCCATGTGAAAAATTAAAACGAGCAACATTCATACCAGCCAGTAAAAGCTCTTTTAACATTTCTGCATTTTCAGAAACTGGTCCTATCGTACAAATAATCTTTGTCTTTCTCATTAACTACAATAATCCTTTCTTTTAATGAAAATACTTCTATGTAACCCTCCCCTTATTATAGTTATGTAATTATTTCATATCTAAATAATTACATAATCATTCCCTTTTGTACAATATTTATTTAATCCAATACTTCTTCTACGCTTCCCTGATGAAAATGAAGAGTTTCCATAAGTGAACAATACTTATCCGCACATGTTACAAGCCACCCCTCACGGCAAGTCGGAGGTAAAATTGTCAATGGCCACATATGTCGATAAATAATATCTTCCTGTCTCTTCGTAAGCTCATACTCCTTTTTTGCATTTTTTAATGCAATACCCGGATGAAAAATACCATGAAGCCGTAAAGGATTCTTCGCTTCTCCTATATGCCAGTCATACAAAAAATAATCATGTAACAATGCTCCTCGAACCAAATCTCTATTGTCACATTGGATACCCAACTTATCTCGCATCCACAAACTAGTCTTTGCTACATTGATACAATGTTCATATACTGTCATTGTTCCATGTTGTATATGTTTTTTTGTCATTTGAAAATTATCAGATTCTAATATGTCTTTTGCATATTCTTCTATTTCTTTATTATACATTTTATTAATGATATACCTTTCCTATTATAACTGAAATACCCTTAAAATAACCATTATAGTATAACATACATCGTATAAAAAAAACACGATATATACCGTGTTTTTTCTTATTTTAGTTATAAAATTATTACTGCCCACTCCGTTCAGTAACATAAAATTACATTGTTTTGCATCAAATTTATATCTAACGTTTACTATATTCATATTCTTTTTTATAAATTAAAAAATGCCCAGAACCGGAATCGAACCAGTGACACGAGGATTTTCAGTCCTCTG
>JAFSCH010000124.1 GCA_017436865.1 Lachnospiraceae bacterium | reverse complement strand
TGACATGGCATAAATCTCCTTAGGTAATTTGTTTTAGCGATTCAATTATACCAAAAAGTCAAGATTTATGCCTTTTTTATTGGCTACAATATAGAGTTTTCAAGGTTCAATACACCTTTTGGGTGTGGGAAGTTTAAGTAAGGAAACTAAAATCTTATCAAACCTTTCTTTTTCAAACGACATATCTGTTGCGTCCATAGAAAGAAGTTCTACATTAGTTATTTGTTCTTTATGTATTTTATTTTGGGCCACTCTTAACATATCCTTGGAAATATCAATTCCCATTATCTTTGTATTTGGATATCGTTTGGCAATCTGTATTGCCATGCTTGCCGTTCCCGTACATAAATCAAGAATCGTATCATTTCGATTTACAGCATCCAAAACGGCTTTTCTTGGACTATTCTTTTTATCATGAAAATAGATTATATCTAACAAATCATAGCATTTTGCCATAATTTTATAGAAAAGGATTGAATTCATAAAAGACCTACTTTCTTCTACCAAAATATCTCAATGTATGTTTTGTATAATCTTCATACTCTGTTCCAAACATCTTGAGCATATGTTCTTCTTCCTGCAATATCTGTAAATGAAGCATCACTGCCGCCCACAAAGATACAATAACCAAAGGAACATTGAAAAACATAAGACTAATTGACACATATAAAAGATCAAAGCCTACAAATGCCGGGTTGCGACTCCAACGATAAATACCATTTGTAACAAGTGATGTCTTTTCTTCCGGAATTCCTACTCTCCAGCTGGTTTTCATAGTAATTGTTGCAGAAGCAAAAAATAGATTTGCCAAAACACCAAGCACAATTCCAATCATTCTAAGATCTGTTATCAAAAATTGTCTCACAGTAAAAATACTGCACACACTTACGACAAACGTTAATATGGTTGCTACGCTCATAATTCGTTCAATCAGTAATACCTTTTTAGGTTTGTTTCCAATACCCATCTGATTGGTCTTGATGGACTGCTTCTTTTGAATGATAATCTTAGCAAAATAGAAAAAATAAAAAACAATTAATATTAAAATAGCAATTACTTGATATAACATAAACCTTCTCCTTTATTATATATGAATATTTGTTCATACGTTTATTTTATAGTCATATATAAACACATGAACAATCATTTGTCAATTCAAAAATAAAAATATCCTCAACCGCTATAAAAGCGAATGAGGATATTTAACTTATCAAAAACCTATTCCAGCATTTTTCTCATATCCATCGGCAGCGGGCATTCTAAGGTCATTTCCTCTCCTGTCATAGGATGCGGAAATACTAATTTTGCTGAATGGAGTGCTTGTCGGTTCATCAGCATATGCTCTGGTGCATACAAATCATCTCCAATGAGCGGATGCCCTATGGCCTTCATGTGAACTCGAATCTGATGTGTTCTTCCGGTTTCCAACTTTAACTTTACAAATGACAAGCCATTCTTTCGTTGTAAAACCCGATAATGTGTTATGGCATCCAATCCATCTTCTCGAACCATTCGCTCTATCACAGAGCCTTCTTTTTTACCAATCGGCATATTGATACATCCTTCATCGGGTATATCCTCACCCCATACAATGGCACAATATTCTCTATGAATATTTCGATTACGCATAGCATCACCAAGCTGCGCTCCACTATATTTGTGTTTTGCCATAATGGTTAGTCCTGACGTATTGGCATCCAGGCGATTCATGCAACGAAAAACGTGTTCCATTCCTTGCTTCTGATAATAATACATTACCGCATTTGCCAACGTATTCTTTTCATGATTCACTGTTGGATGAATCGGCATAAAAGGTGGCTTATTCACTACCAAAATATCATCATCTTCATAAATGATATCTATTGGAATATCTTGTGGTTCAATTCTTGCAGAAGACGTTACTTCCTCGAAACGAAGCATTAGCTCGTCGCCATCTTTTAATATATAATTCACGAATTCCCATTTCCCATTTACTAATATCTTTTCCGGATATCTCTTTAAAGCAAGGATATTTCTCTTGGAATATCCTTGCTTCTTTAAAAAATCACCTATTTTGTATCCATCATATGCTTTGTCTATTTTATATTGAATTTCCATTTTCCTATAAACAATCCTAAATCTCTAATGTTTCTCCCGGCTTAATACAATACAAGGTACCATCATTATTATCTAACCAAAGTTCTTTCAGTGTCGGATTATAAACCTTTTTTCCATCTGCACTATATACAAGCGACTCAAAAGCAGTCACATACTCATAGATTTCCATATTGGTTGCATACCAGATATCATCTTTATCTGCCAGTGTTTCACAAATAGCTTCCAAACGCTCCCAATTGTTATTACGCTCAAACTCAAAGCTATGTCCCCACACATAAAACAGCTTAGGGCGTCTCGAAGAAAAATACTCCTTATTTATATCCATTTGTACAAATGTTTTTGCCCATTCTAGAATGTTCGGATTATCATGATGTGCCGTTGGCTTCCAATTAAGCCAGTCTGTTGGTAATTCAAACTGGTCATTATCGTAGCCTAAAGTTCTTGCATAAACAATATCCAGATCTTTGGCATATCTTCTAACATCCTCATAAGTAGTCTGATTTAAAAAGCAAAGGATTCCGGAATCCGGATATGCCATACCACGTATAATGCAATCAAACATTCGCTCCAAATCCATTCTTCCATTAAGAATATCCTGTATACCGTCAATCGCACGTATTAATCCCGGTGCCTTGTGCCATTGACCATGTACTGCAACCTCATGCCCTTTTTCTAATATATTCTCCCTAATCTCATCCTCTGACATGTGAAAGCCCGTCGTATCAGTCAACACACCTGCTGTATTAATATTGAAGGTTCCTTTCATTCCATATTTATCCAAAACCTGCACGGTTTTCAAATCCTCACGACAACCATCGTCATAACTAAAGGTAACTGCTTTGGTTTTTCCACCCGGAAATCTTAAAAATCTGTACTTCATAGCTTCTTCCGCCTTTCAACAAATTTATAACCATAAAACTATTATACTATAATCTCAACCATCATCTCTAGGCGAATAATTTTATATTGTACTCATTTCTTACTATTTTTCAGACTCAACTTCCAACCACAATCATCATGATAAATCATCTGTTTTGTCATGCCACCATCTATACATATATTTTCTCCAGTAATAAATCCCGCCATATCTGAGCATAGATATAAAACCATATTTACAACATCCTGTGGATTACCAACTCTGCCAACCGGCTGTTGAATCGCATCTGCCCCTTCATAAACCTTATAATCCGTATCAATCCATCCTGGAGAAATAGAATTTACACGCACTTTTCCTGCAAAGCTTACTGCAAGTGCATGCGTCAATGCATGAATACCACCTTTCGCAGCCGTATAGCTCTCCGTTTGCGGTTGACTCATACGGTCACGACTCGATGAAATATTGATAATACTTGCACCTTCTGCAAAATACGGCATAAACAACTTCGCAAGATAAAAGGCCGCTGTCACGCCAACATTTAAAGCATAACAAAACTCTTCATAGGTGCAATCTGTAATTCCCTTGCTTAAAGGTGCTGCATTATTAATCAAATAATCTACATGTCCATAATCTTCAATCACTTTACTTGCAAAAGTTTCCAAATCCTGCTTATCTGCAAGATCTCCCTTGAAATATGCATTATCCTTCAAATCAATGATGCATACTTTCGCTCCTGCTTTTTTAAATTCTTCGCAGATACATTTTCCAATTCCCTGTGCACCACCCGTTACAACAACAACTTTATTTTTAAAATCAAACATCATAAAAATTCCTTTTTTATCACAAGTCGTAACTATTCAGTTCCTTCCAATTTATATACAAATAGGATTTTTTGCTTATATATACTGCATTTTCTCACGGAATCTGCAGTAAATGCGAATTCCTGCTGAGCAGTTAACACAAATCTTCTATCTTCTACACTTCTTCTGCTTCTAACCTTAATTGATAAATCTCCGCTAGCCATTGGGGTTGGTTTTCCACGAAAAACTTTATTTTTTGTAATGTTCTTTTACCAACTCTTCTATCTAACACTGCAAACATTCGAATTATCGGATTCGGAGAAGCAATACTTTCCTGAATACTTTGGTTTCTATAAATCTCAAGCGCTTTACAAAATTCTTCATCGGTATATTCTGTTCTATTATGAATCGGATACTCTTCCAACAATTCCCAAAATTCTTCCCAATACTCGCTCACACCATAAGAATCCGTGTTTTGCTTATATCCATTTTGCAAAAAGAATGTATTTACTGTCTCCCAAGAAAATCTTTTCACTTGTTTTCCATCAATACATATTTCAAAAATATGACACCCATCCATGCCAACATACGAAGTACATCCATACCTTACACGTCCTTTTAAAGTCTCTGCCAATATCTCCTGTTCAAGATATTTACGCATACCACTCCACGACCCTAAAATCTTTCCCATATTATCCTATACTCCTATTTCTCTTATACACTAAATTCAAGTTTAGTGGAGTAGTATGTGCCGCACCAGCCGGCTACCATGCTACTCATATCGGGACGCTTATTTGGTATTTTCTAAATGGAGCGTTCGGCAGCTTTGATTTGTCTTGTCCTACGCAAACTCGCACTGCTTTGCAGTGCTCAGAC
>JAFSCH010000096.1 GCA_017436865.1 Lachnospiraceae bacterium | reverse complement strand
AGAATTTACTTCGTAAATTCTTTATTAACTACCACTACGTTACAGCATTTTCCTATTACTTAAAAATAGTGCGTGCCAGCGCACGCACTTTGGCAAGAATTTCTGTCGAAATTCTTGTTTAACCACCACTACGTTACAGCAATTTTCTAATATTTAAATATAGTGCGTGCCAGCGCACGCACTTTGGCAAGAATTTCTGTCGAAATTCTTGTTTAACCACCACTACGTTACAGCAATTTTCATTACTTAAAAAGTGTTTGCTCAGCAGCTTGCACGAAAAAACGGACATATTCTTCAACGAATATGCCCGTTTTCTTTCTCTTAATTATAATTCACAATTATTTACCGTTCTTGGGAATGGAATAACGTCACGAATGTTGCCCATACCTGTTAAGTACATAACACAACGCTCGAATCCAAGACCAAATCCTGCGTGTCTTGCACTACCATATCTTCTTAAATCAAGATAGAAGTCATAATCCTCTGGATTCAAGTTACACTCTGTCATTCTCTTCTCTAAAACATCAAGCTTATCCTCTCTCTGGCTTCCTCCGATAATCTCACCGATTCCTGGTACGAGACAATCCATAGCAGCAACAGTTTTTCCATCTTCATTCAACTTCATGTAGAATGCCTTAATCTCCTTTGGATAATCTGTAACGAACACAGGACGTCCAAAGAGCTTCTCTGTTAAGTATCTCTCATGCTCTGTTTGTAAATCACAGCCCCATGATACCTTATATTCAAACTCATCATTATGCTTCTCAAGCTCAGCAATCGCATCGGTATAAGTAATATGACCAAATTCTGAATTTGCAACATGCTGTAATCTCTCAATTAAGCCCTTATCTACAAACTGATTAAAGAATGCCATTTCTTCTGGTGCATTCTCTAATACATAATTAATGACATACTTTAACATGCTCTCTGCAAGCATCATATCATCCTTTAGGTCTGCAAATGCGATTTCTGGCTCAATCATCCAAAACTCAGCTGCATGTCTCGTTGTATTAGAATTCTCAGCTCTAAAGGTTGGACCAAAGGTATAGATATTCTTGAATGCCATTGCATAAGTCTCACCATTTAACTGTCCACTTACTGTAAGGTTGGTAGGCTTATTGAAGAAATCCTTGCTGAAATCTACCTTACCATCATCTGTCATCGGAATGTTAGTCAAATCCATTGTAGTAACCTGGAACATCTCACCAGCACCTTCACAGTCACTTCCTGTAATCAATGGAGTGTGTACATAAACGAAATCTCTCTCCTGGAAGAACTTATGAATCGCATAAGCACAAAGAGAACGCACACGGAATACAGCCTGGAATGTATTGGTACGAGGACGAAGATGCGAAATCGTTCTCAGATACTCAAAGCTGTGACGCTTCTTCTGTAAAGGATAGTCCGGTGTAGAATCACCTTCGATAAATACTTCTGTTGCCTGAATTTCAAATGGTTGCTTTGCTTCCGGTGTTAAAGTTACAACACCTGTAACAATTACTGCTGCACCACCATTTAATTTATTAATTTCTGCAAAATTATTTAATGCATCGCTATATACAACCTGAACCGGCTCAAAGAATGTACCATCATTTACTACTAAGAAACCGAAAGTTTTTGAATCTCTCTTACTTCTAAGCCATCCGCCAATTGTTACTTCTTTATCCGCATAATCCTTATAATTGCGGTATAATTCCTTAATATTAATCATAGCCTAAAGCCTCCTACTAAAAAAAGTCCATTTCATTGCTTACCATTATACCCATTTTGGGCTATGTACGCAACGAGTTTGGACTTTTTTTATGGCTAATTTTAACAATTTTGTGTTCGTTTGAAACGAAATTACGCTTCTGCCATTCTGGTTTGTGCAATTTGAATAATATCTGCTATCTCCATTCCTGTCTTCTGCATCACCATACGAAGTTCATTTAACTCTTCATTTTTCTGTTGCTCCAACAATTCATTTAATTCTTCGCGCTCTTTTTTGATACGAATAGATAATGATTCAATTAATTCTTCCTTCTGTGTAATTTTCTCCTGCAATGACTTTTTTGCACCTCTTGCCATCGTACTATCTCCTTACCTTATACATTATAACTGATTGGAATAAAACCAATTGCTAATATAGTATATGGACAAGAGTGGAGAATTATTCCAATGTTTTACTATTTCTCGCCTAAAAAACTCAGCTCAAGCCGATATACGCTAATTCTGTTCTAGAACTTCTTTCTTTTACTTTTCTTGAATAATTTTTTATTCTATAGTGACACTATAACCTCTATTATCGAATACTTCTGTGACTAAATCACAAACAGGAGGTCATACAACCTCCTCTAAACAGCTACGGATGGGATTAAACGCATTTATGCAGTAATAACTTCCGAATTACTCTTAATATCTGCAACAATACTCATTAATTGCTTGGCTTTATCTAAGTCATTTTTAAACAATACCATAATGCTTCCAACACTTCTAAATGGCTCTTGCTGTAATATCGTATTATCTTCAATATTTCCATTCGTAACAATATAATCGATAATAAGCCTTACAAAACGAATCTGATTAACATTTAATTGTTCATCTGAAATGAATTCACTAAAAGCTTCTTCTACTGCCGCTCGATCAACACCAACAATTCTTCTAACAAGTTTTCCAACAGGTGTATCAGAATACTCTTTCTCATAATCTTCTTTTGTTCCTAATTCAGTCCAAAGAATTCTTTCAAGTTCATCCACATCGCCCTGTGTAAGTTTCTTGTTTTTACGAAGCTTATATACTGCAAGACTATTCTCATTATTCATATTCTCTTTTAAGTAATATTCTACTTTTTTCTTATAATTCTTTAAATCATTTTCTCCAAAAATAGGTTCCCCTTCAACCATATCTATAAAACTATCTGAGAACTGAGTATAATATATCTTCTGTGTCTCCTTTTCCAAATATTGCAAAAGATCTCTCAGCGCTTCACGAACGGAATCCAGTTCCAACACATTTGTTGATTCCCAGAATTCTGGAGTAACAACTTTTTCAATGATGTATTTCTGTTCTGCAACTTGTGGAATAGAATATTTTTTGCTTAATTTTTCCGCTGTTCCTATCACCGTCTTAATCGGTTGTTTTACATTCTTGCTTTGTAACATTCCCAAATCAATACTGTAGATTAAATAATCAAATCTTCTAGCTAATTCATTTTCTTTTTTGGGAATTGTTAATGGCGCAATATGTTCACGTAATTCAGAAACACCAACACTTTCAAGATTTTCCCAAGATTTTATATTTCTGAACTTCTCAACATAACGTAAATGTCTTTTTATTCTGAAACTATTATCATCGAAATCAACAACCATCTGATGCAAATCATCAACAATATCTCTTCTATATGAAATATATTCCTCATCACTAGTAAATTTTGCATCCTGCAATTCTCGTGCAATCGCTACTTTCGTATTGTAGATTTTCTCACTTAACGATTCTTGAATTCCTGTTTCTTCACCATTTTTGTTTACTCTGAAAAATTCAAAATTGTTACAAAAATCAAAAATCAAAAATTTCTCTTTATCTTGTCCTACCCCTAATAAATCCTTACAAAGTCTAGTTCCACGCCCAATCATCTGCCAGAACTTTGAAAAACTTCTGACTTTCTTGAAGAAAACAAGGTTTAAAATCTCTGGTACATCAATACCTGTATCCAACATATCTACGGATACAGCAATTTGAGGCATCTTTTCTTTCGTACTAAATTTATCAATCAAATCATCAACATACTTTATGCTATAATCTATCTGCGCAATAAAATCTCCACCATATTCCGGGAAAATAGTTCTAAATCGATCTACAATTGCTTTTGCATGAAGACTGTTCTTCGCAAAGATTATAGTCTTCCCTATCTTATCTCCACCTTCGACTTTAAGACCTTTTTCCATAAGCTCTCTTAATACCATATCGATTGTGTCTGCATTAAATAGCCATTCATTTACAGCATCACCCGAAATATCTTTATCGATATTCTCATCATGTTCAAACTGTTCTTCAAATTCTTCCTTATCTTCATCAGATAACTCGTCGTAATGAATGCCTTCTTCCATTACTTTTGATTTATATTCCAAAGTCGAATAGTTAACCAAATACTTTTCTTCAACAGCTTTTTCTAGTTCATATGCAAAAGTAGGTACTCCTCTTTCAAGGTCAAAAATTCCATAAGTATTTTTATCAATTTCATTTTTAGGAGTCGCTGTCATTCCTAATAAATACGCATCAAAATATGAAAAAATATCCTGATATTTTTTATAAATTGATCTATGAGATTCATCTACGATAATCAAATCAAAATGACTAGGCGTAAATAATCTCTTACCATCCTTATTCTTCTGTTCGTCAATCGCATTTAGCATAGTGGGATACGTACTAAATATCATCCTACACTGTTCTGGATCGTCTTTATTGTCTAACAAATTACAACACGATAAATCATCTAATAACGCAACATAATTATTCTTCGCCTGTTTTACTAATGCTTTTCTATCTGCAAGAAAAAGTATATTTTTTACATAATTATGTCTGCGCAAAACATCAACTATACTGATACTAACTCTAGTTTTTCCTGAGCCGGTTGCCTGAACAATTAATGCCTTTCTATGCTTATTCATAATAGCATCACATACAGCAGTAACCGCTTCTTTCTGATATGGACGGTTTGTTATTTCATCCTTAATCTTTATCTTATCCAATGGTATTCTCTGCTGTCTTCTATCCACTTCTAGCTGCAATTCTTCTTGTGTGAAAAATCCAGAAACATTTCGCTTTGGATATCCCATAAAATCATTTATATAGAAAAACTCAAATCCATTTGATAAGAATATCAACGGTCTCTGTCCATATTGCTTCTGCAAACAATCTGCATATAGTTTTGCCTGATGACTTCCTACATTAGAATCAACAGCAGATTTCTTTGCTTCTACAACTGCTAATGGTAAACTATCTTTTCCATACAATACATAATCAACTGAACCTTTTCCAGAAGAATTAGGCATACCTGTTACTGGTACTTCTGCAATACAATCTTTTCCCAGACTCCATCCAGCCTCTTTCAATTCAACATCAATATACTTTTCTCTTGTCTGAGCTTCACTAATTGCATCAACATTAAAATCTCTATTTTTAATATTTTGAATACGTGACTGTGAAACAAGATTACGAAGTTCTTCATTCTCCTTACGTATTTCCTCTAATTTCTTATCTTTACTGCTTAATTTGTCATATAAATCTTTTAACTCTTCTGGACGTTTTCTTGTTTCTGTACTTTCCTCAAGAATTGTTTCATCAAACTTCTTTTCTTCGTAATCTTTTGAGTAACTGTAATCAATCCAGTCACAAAATTCAAAAAGATTTCTAAGGCTTAGTACCGCATCATCTCGTTTGATCATACTATTCGTATGTACTGCAACATTTCCTAATTTAATTATGTATTTAATCATAGGGAATAAACGCGGCTCTATGATTCCGCGAAAAGAATGTTCATGAATCAAACTAGAAATATTATCCTGATAAGGTATTACTAATGCATTATCATACGAGAAAACAAATCTAACAGCTAATTCTAGTGCTCTTCTCGATAAAATTGCACAGGTAGCCGGCGAAACAATAAGCGCCCTTTCAGCCTCTATCGCTTGATTAGAAAATGAATCATATAATTTTTCTTTTAATAAATAATCAAAATTCGTATTCATAAATCATAACCCCTTCTAAATATATTTATAGTAAAAACTATTATTTATTAGTTCACAATTCTTTTTTATCTCCATAACTTTTGATTTGTCGACTTGTTTGACAAACTGCAAATATTCCTCTTGCAGTTTTTTATCTGGTACCAATATTCTAAGTGATTTAATAGCATCAAAATTCAGTCCAGCTTTCACTCCATTTTGATTTCTGCTTTCAAATTGTCGTTTTCCACCTTCTGTTTCTAGAAAATATGAAACATATAAAGGACTGATTTTACTGCTATCTAATCTTACTAACGACAAATGTTGATTAATATAGGCTCCCTTACTTGCTATATCTTCATCAACAACTCCCGTTCTTCCTAAATCAGCTGTAATACTAATTAATAAATCACCCGCCTGCACTTTCGTTCTTTCTGCTTCTTTATTATTCGGTGCCATAATGTATTGCACATTGTCCAGGTTAATATGATTGTTCTTCACATTTTTGATGGTTATAAACACTTCACCACTCTCATCTGTAAAGTACTGTGCCCATCCACGTGAGCCAGAAGTTAGGAAAACAATATATTCACTCAAAACGTGTTCTTCCCAGTTCATAGAGTTCGTTACTGTATCCCCAAACATCTCGACAAATCGGGCTTTGATGAGGTCGTCTAACAATTGTAATTCTTTTGCTCTTGATTCAATCACCTTTAATAGACAATCTAATCGTTCTACTACCGACTTCTGTTCTTCTTTTGACGGAACTCTCAATTCCACATTTCCTAAATTCTTTCTAGAAATTCTTTTTCTTGTCGTTCCGGTAACATTGCCAAGCAATCGTGTGTAATATGTATTTGAACGCATGAAATAGCACAGATATTCCTTGCTAATCAAATTTGAATCAGGCCTACATATAGTACAATCCACCGCTGTAATCATTCGTTCTGTTTTATCTGGAATAATACATGCTCTTCCAACTGGTTCAGGTAATCTTGAAACCAAAATATCTCCTGCGAATATCTCTGTACACTTTAACCGTTTAAAAGTATCTTCAGAAATATACTTTGCTCTTGATTCTTTCTCTAAATATATGCCTTCACCAATATTTCCGGTTTGAACCAATCGGATGCCTTCCTCCGATTGGTCTTTGCTTTCAATCCAATCGCCATCAGCAAAGACAGTACATACATCTTTTAATCTCATTTATCCCTACAAATCCGAATTGATGATATCCTACCCAAATCTATATTTCGTTAGCAACTAATAGATATTACTCATTCTTTATAGAATAATAATTATTGCATCCTGCTGTTATATTTTAAAAATACTTTTTATATTTTATCTCAAGTCCATTCTTGACATGTAAACATATGTTTGTTATCCTATTCTGGGTGCTACCATTTACGGTAGGCGGTTAGTCTTCTACGGAGGACTGTGACCTCCGATTACATAGATATCTGCTTGCAGAAATCTTTACTGAGGAGGACTTTGCTTATGCTAACTATCGAAAGCTTAATTGCTGTTATCAGTCTATGTTTAACCTGTTTCAGCCTTGGCTATTCGTTTGGAAAGAATAACAGAACACAAAAATAACCGCCCTGTCCTGAGAAAACTTGGCGGTTATTATTATAACTACTAATTATTCAGGCTAACCGTCTATCGGTAGCACCTTTTTTCAATTATTATAATACCACTAAGTTTTTTCTCCGTCAACAAATCCGAAACCGCTTACGCAATAAATTTCTGATGAGATGTCTTTACATTTGTTTGATTTACGATTGCATACTGCATAGTCGTGTCAATCTGCGAATGTCCCAAGAGCTTTTGCACCTGCTCTATTGGCATTCCTTTATCAATTGCCCTCGTCGCCATCGTTCTTCTGAATTTGTGTGGATGTATTTTCTCCATATTAAGCATTCTGCCCAATCTCCGCATCCTTATCTCAACGCCGCTAATTTTCAGCCTATCAAATGGCGCATCTAATGTAACAAACAACGCTGGGTTACTATCACTCCGGCTGTTTAGATATTCTTGCAAATGTATTTTTGCCTTTGCATCAAAATACACTTTTCTCTCTTTATCACCTTTCCCAAACACCACACATTCTCTTGCTTCCAAATCCACATCTGAAATATTCAGATTCACTAATTCACCTACTCGTATTCCTGTAGAATATAATAAGTCTATCATTGCCAAATCCCTTAAGCAATTACACTTATCTCTTAATTGCTCTATTGCTTCGTCAGATATCGTTTCCTTAACCTGCTGTTTCGTCTTGATTTTATGTATTCTTCGCATAGGACTTTTTAAAATGTAGTCCTCTTCTTCTAACCATGAAAAGAAGCTAGAAATATTTCGTCGAACATTATCTACTGTCACCTTGCTACAATTATTTATTTGCTGATAATCAACAAGATAGTGTCTTATTTCCTCTGTTGTAATTTTTCGTATTGGTGTTGAAATATTGAGAAGTAATCGTTCAATAGTGGCTCTATAATAATGTATTGTTCGTTCTGAACATCCTTCAATCTTTTTCGCATCCAAAAACAACCCAAGATAGTCTTGATTGCTTATTTCTACTTTTTCAGATTCATGTTCTGAAAAAGTCTTCAGTAATACCTCCTGCAATTTCTTCATTTGCGAAACATTAAGATATTCTGCCATTTCATTGATAATTCTTACTACTTTTTCTTCCATGTTGATACATTCCTTCCACCCGTACCAACATCCTTCTCCCGATCATTCCATCTTTATTTGTCCATTTGCTTATCGATTCATATTCTTACATTCTCAGCAATAAATGCTTCGATCTACCTAAACAATTACGCATGCTCTATTATTTTTATATCATTGCCTTTTCTCTATAACATTCGAATATATATGACGGATTCTCATAATATACACTACTGTTATAATCATCAATTTTAGCACTGATAAAAGAGTTATATACCTCTATCAAAGCATCAATAACCGCTTTCTCTTCTTCCTGTGCCACTTGCTTAATTAGTCTCTTATATACTTTTCCAATATCCCAATAGGATGGAATCGCATATTTACAAGTCTTTACGTTATCAAACGTTCCCATTTTAATTTGAGCTTCATTTATGAAATCGTCACTCACTTTCTCGATGTTATCACAATGGAAAACATCAGCATACTCATATATTTTCTGAAGTCTCGTTTTACCTAACTGGTTTACCACAACCACACGAGTATTTTTTGTCTGTCTTGCTATATAATCAATCAAACTACATGTATAAAACAAATCATTATCTTTTTGATCTTCTCGTCCATTCATTTCTATTCTTGTGCCTCCTCGTAACCTCTGTAACGCAAACATTTCAGAGCTTCATTTGAACAAAACACTATCTGATGCGTAGGATATTTGAATTTAGCCAACACCCAAAATTGCTCTCTTGTAATCGTGCCATCCATATAATCTGAAATATAATTATAAATTTGGTCGTCAGCCATTGCTCCAATTACAATATCATAGTCATGACTTTTTCCAGACCTGCATTCAATAATAAAATCTAGCCATTCTTCTGACATTTCTTTAAATTCTTTGATTTTCAGATTCATATTCATTACAACATCATAAATAGAAACAATGCCTGAGTCATATCTTCTTGCCCATCTTTGAGCCTGTTCTTTAATAATTGTACAATAAAACCCTGTACCAAAATCTTTTGTATTTCTTCCTTTTCGAATTTCAGGCTGGTCAATTGGTTGATACCCTCCATGGTAGACTGTCATCATTGCCATATACCGCCCCTCCTAACCAAAATATTTCTGCATTAAGCTATCAAATAGTAATTGTGTTTCATCCAAAGCTTTTTGTATCACAACTTTTGATTTGTCGACTTGTTCGACAAAATTTGCAAAGTCATTTTGCAGTTCCATTGGCGGAACAATAAACTCTTTTTCTTCCAGCCTAGATTTTGACAAAATACCCTTTAGCGACATATTTATATCTTCTACCAAATAATCTTTGGAAATTTGGAACAGAGTATATAAAAATAAAACATTATATTTCTCTGGAACCACGGCATTAATTTGCTGATTAAATGCCACTGTTCTATTTGTAACACACACTCTTCCAATACTAGTTACACTACCAGCAATACATGCCATCAATATTGCATTTGCATCTACTATTCGTCCAACCCGCATACCCTTTTCCGATAAACTCTCAGATGCTTTCGTTGGATTCAGTATGCCTGACACGATATTATCTGTCTTAATCCATTCTACATAATTTCCATAATAATCCTCTACTGCTCTTGATGGTGTATTCCCAGTGATAACCTTGCATGTATCCTTCAGCATCATTTTCTCAAATCCAAAGGGATTTATTCTAGGCTCTCCAAACATCTCGACAAATCGGGCTTTGATGAGGTCGTCCAATTTTTGCAATTCTTGCTGACGAGCGTCAATAATTGCCCTAACTTTGCTTAATTTATCAACTATATCTTCTTGAATCTTTTTATCAGGCAAGTCAACTTCGTATCCTCGAACACTAGCCGCAGACAAATTAGGTTGTGAACTACCATTATTGGCTTTTATCAACTGTTCTTGAATACTTGGTGAATCAAGAGCAAACATTAAATAATCGACGTCCACCCTCATTGAATCAGGTCTAATAATAACTAATGAAGAGGCAATAGCACCCTGTATTGAACTATTCACAACTGCTTTTTTGCCTAATGAACCTCTGAGACAATATAAAATATCTCCTTCGCGAAACTTGCCAGAATTCAATTGAGCATACTTTTCTTTTGATATATAGTTCATCTCACTAAAATTAATATTTCGACCGTTGAGATGGCCTGCATTTACAAAAGGTACATCTCCATCAAGCACAATATCAGCTTGAGATGGATAATTCTTTCCTCTGTCGCCATTTATCAAAATAGCAATATCTCCTAACTTTACTTTCATCTTCATCCCTACAAATCCGAATTTATTTTGTTAACAGTTTCTTTAATTCAGCTAATTCTACCTGAATCTCATTTTCTATTGCTTCTATCTTTCCAAGAATCACATCTGTTGATTCATATTCAATAGCTTCATACACTACTTCTTTATACTTGTTAATGGAAAGATCATAATTATTGTCCCTTATCTCTTGAACTGGTACACAAAAGCTTTGCTCTGTTCTCTTTCTGTCTGTTTCTTCAGCAAGATTTTTATATCTTTCAATAATATCTGGAATATCATTATCTGATATTTCTTGACGCTTATCATCAAGGCTAAATCCATCTGCTTTCATATCATAGAACCAAACATTATCCGTTCCACCTGTGCCTGTCTTTGTAAAGATAAGAATAGCTGTAGATACTCCTGCGTATGGTTTAAACACACCACTTGGCATTGAAATAACTGCATCCAATTTATTGTTATCTAATATTTCTTTTCTAATCTGCTTATGGGCAGTACTGCTACCAAATAATACTCCATCTGGTACAATTACAGCTGCACGCCCACCTTTTTTCAATATTCTTAAGAATAACGCTAAGAATAAAAGCTCTGTTTTCTTAGTCTTTGTTACCTTCAACAAATCTGCTGATACTGCTTCATAATCAAGGCTTCCCTTAAAAGGTGGATTGGCTAATACCAATGTGTATTTCTCTTCATCAGAGTTTTGCTCAGACAAACTATCTCTATATGAAATATTTGGATTATCAACACCATGCAAAAGCATATTCATAGCACCGATACGAAGCATTGTTCTATCCATATCATTACCATAGAACATCTTATTATTGAAATGTTCTCGTAACCCCGCATGTAAAAATAAATCTGCATGGTTGTCTCTTAGGTATTGCTGTGCTTCAATAAGGAAACCCGCACTCCCCATGGCTGGGTCTATAATAATATCTTCTGGTGTAGGTTGAACCAAATTCACCATCATATTAATGATATGCCTAGGGGTTCTAAACTGACCATTTGTTCCTGCTGTTGCAACTTTAGAAAGCAAATATTCATAAAGATCTCCCTTTGTATCTTCATCTCCAAGTTCTAACCCATCAATTCCATCTACAATCTTTGTCAACATTGCGGCTGTAGGAATCTTAAAGATTGCATCTCCCATATATTTTGCATATGCCGAATCACCATCTTGATGAAGATTTTTGATAAATGGAAATACTCCATTTAAAACGACATTATACATCTCTTCAGCCGAACCAAGATTTTTAAATTTACTCCATCTATATTTTTGACAATCTTCTGGAAACATTGTCTCATAAGGAATTCCTAAAAAGTTTGATTCATTTTCCTTATTTGTTTCAATATCATCTAACTGTTTGATAAAAAGCAAATATGTAAACTGTTCTATTACATCTAATGGATTGGTAATTCCGCCTGTCCAAAAAGTCTCCCAAATCTTATCGACTTTATTTCTTAATTCTCCTGTTATCATAAGTTCCTCCATTTTTTGCAAACACAACATGTCATAATAAGTTTATCAAAATGTTCCTAATTATTCAAATAATTCGGGTGGATATCACTGTGAATAGTTAACATAATTTTGTATAATATTCTCGATAACTATGCGCAATTCGGCAGCACCCTCTCTTATCTCATCTGTAATCATTACATTCCTAAAAGTTTTAATAATCCATATCCTAATATAATCAGAACGCCAAGCCCTTCACTAAATACAGAGACTATGCAAGCGATCATAAATACAATCCAGAAACCACTTCCCGATTTATTCGTAGAACCGTTCGACATATTACTATCCTTTGTACAATCCTTATAAATCTGATACTCAATAAAATGATCTGTCATATCATTTTTATTTCCGTTATCATTCCAATCGTGCATAGCCATAGTCATACCTCACTTTCTCTAGTTTCTTATTCCTTCATAGTTTATCGTTTTTTCTTATCCTTCTACTATGTTCGCATTACTCAACAACGCCTTCCTCTTCGAGGCTCATTATCTCTTTCTCATCTTCTTTACCGGTCTTCAATCCTTCTATCACTCGACAGATTACCTTGGATGATGTAATAAACATTACTTCCACTATAAATTTCTTCTTTACCTGTTCATATATACGTCCTGCACTCATTGTACCTGTCGCTGTTGTATACGGTGAGTTTGCAATATAGCCAACTGTACCTATTTCCTTCATAATGTTCAACCATCCTTTCTCACGAAACAAAAAATTGGAACCAAAATAAGTTTTCCTTATCCTGATTCCAATTGTAAATTTTTATGTGTCCAATAATCACCGCAAACAACCGTTCCCTTTATAGGGTAAAATATATTTTTAAAAGCTAGATGGAATTTCTCTATATTCACTGATACTTCTCTATAGCCTTCTTCGCCAGTACTTTCATCTGCACCACGACATTAGCCGGTCCAAGCATCTTTGCGCCATCTCCTAATGCAAACACCCAGCCTAAGAACTGATCGCTCACTGCAACATCTACCTTTATTGTAAAATGATTGTCACCTGCCGGTGCGATGATAATATCTTTTCCAAATCTATCAATAACAACCCCTACTAGACGATTCTCAAATTCCAGCTTAACAGACTGCTCTTCTCCCCCGTACATACCAAAGCTTTTCTTTGTATAGGCTGCAATATCAAATGAATCAAATGTTCCAATTATAAATTCCATCGTGTCCCATAAAAACCACAAATAACAGTTTGGTTTAGCGCGTAAAATCTGCGATATTTACTGGACTTACGACCACTCATACGGTGTGTTCTGATAAACGTAATAATTCAACCAATTCGTATATAAATTATTACTATGTGATCTCCACTGTAAAGTCGGTTTCTTACTAGGATCATCATCAGGGTAATAATTTCTTGGAATATGTATAGGTAATCCCTTTGCCAAATCTCTCTGATATTCCTTATCAAGAGTGAAACGGTCATATTCCGGATGTCCATTTACAAATATCTTTTTACCATTCTCTGCATAGGCTAAGAATACACCTGCTTCATCAGACTCTGCCAAAACAGTAACTGCTTCACAGTTATGAATATCTGCTGCCGGTGTCTCGGTATGTCTACTATGAGGAGCAAGGAAATAGTCATCAAAACCACGCACCAACGGTACTTTTCTATTTTGTACCTTATGAGAATATAAGCCAAACAATTTCTCTGGAAGCTGACGTTTCTGTATTCCGTAATAGTGATAAAACGCAGCCTGCGCTCCCCAGCAAATATGAAGTGTCGAGGTTACATGTTCCTCAGCCCAATCCATAATCTCGCAGATTTCATCCCAATAATCCACTTCTTCAAATGTAATATCTTCCACTGGTGCTCCCGTAATAATCATACCATCAAATCGTTTATCCTTAATATCTGCAAAAGTTGTATAGAAACGATTCAAATGATTTGCTGAGGTATTCTGGGATACATGACTGGTTACCATGAGAAAGGTTACATCTACCTGTAAAGGTGTGTTGGATAAAGCTCTCAAAAGCTGTAATTCTGTATCCTGTTTTATAGGCATAATATTCAGAATGCACACCTGCAAAGGACGAATATCCTGATGCATAGCTCTGTTTTCATCCATCACAAATATATTTTCCAATTCCAATACTTCCTTTGCTGGTAAATCACTTTGTATTTTAATTGGCATATCTAGTCCTCCCTATATCTCCATTCCAAGATACTGTATCATAAATTCTTCTTCTGTCACGATTGGTATCTGAAGTTCTTTTGCTTTTTTATTCTTTGAAGAATTGGATGCAATATCATTATTAATCAGGCAATCTGTTTTCGAGGTAACACTTCCTGTCACCTTACCGCCCTTCTTTTCAATGATATCCTTTAATTCATTTCTGCTACTAAAATGTTCCAGGCTTCCTGTCACAACAAATACCTTGCCCTCTAATGTCTGGCCGGCTTCATCCATTTCTTCCTGTTCGATTTCCACTTCTGTCAGCAGATGTTCAAATCGCACACTATTTTCTTCCTTTGCAAAATAGTCTACAAACGCCTTGGCGATTACTTCACCAATTCCATCAATCTGACTCAGTTCCTCTACATCTGCATGTCGCATAGCCTCTATATCATTCTTGAAATAACGGCATATCACCTTTGCATTCGCAAGTCCAATATTCGCAATTCCAAGACCAAATATCAGCTTAGGAAGTGTAACTTTTCTTGCCTGTTCAATACTGGTTATCAGCTTTTGATAAGACTTCTCTCCAAATCCCTCCATTTGAATAATTTCATCACAATATCTGTCCAAATGGAACATATCCTGATATTCATGAATAAAGCCCTTTGCTAAAAACTTTTCCAAGGTTGCCTCTGACATTCCATCAATATTCATTGCATCTCTGCTAACGAACAGAACAAATGACTTAAGCTTTTTTGCATCACAATCGGGATTCATACAATACAGAGACTGCACCTCATTCACTGCCTGTATCTGAGTATTTCCACCACATACCGGACAGTTACAAGGAATTTCAACAGTATCACTTCCTGTAAGATTCTCGGCAATCTGAGGAATAATCATATTTGCCTTATAAACAGTAATGGTATCACCAATTCCAAGCTTTAGTGCACGTAATATACTAACGTTATGAACAGATGCCCTGCTTACGGTTGTTCCTTCTAATTCCACAGGTTCAAAGATTGCTACCGGATTAATCAATCCCGTTCTACTAGGACTCCATTCTATCTCTTTTAATGTAGTTTCACGAATCTCATCTGCCCATTTAAAAGCAATCGCATCTCTCGGAAACTTTGCCGTTCTTCCTAAGGAACGTCCATATTCAATATCATCATATGTTAATACAAGTCCATCCGAAGGAATGTTGTAATCTTCTATCCGCTTCTCATACTCTGCAATTGCTTCCATTATCGTAGAAGCATCTACTTTGGCATAATCTACCACGTCAAATCCCTGCTGCTTCATAAACCGAAACTGCTTTTCTCTAGAATTCTCAAAATCCACACCCTCAGCCTTAACCAATGAAAATGCATAAAATCTTACATTTCGTGTAGCAGTAATCTCATTATTTAATTGACGCACAGAACCGGAGCACAGATTTCTCGGATTCTTATACTTTGAATCCACATCTTCAATCTGACTATTAATTTCTTCAAAATCAGAATAGGTTATAACAGCCTCACCACGTAGAATGAGTTCGCCTTGATATTGAATTCTTAGTGGTATATTTTTAAACGCTCTTGCATTATTGGTAATAACCTCACCAACTTCACCATTTCCTCTTGTTACAGCTTTTAACAACTCTCCATTTTGATAAGTCAACACGATTGTCAGTCCATCTAACTTCCAGCTAAGAAGTCCTTCCTTATCTTTGAGCCAATCTCTTAGTTCTTCTCTATCCTTTGTCTTTCCTAGGGATAACATTGGACTTTCATGCGCTTCCTTTGGAAGTTCATCCACCGCTTCGTATCCAACTGTAATCGTTGGACTGCCTGCAAGCACCATTCCCGTTTCTGCCTCTAAAGCCATCAACTCATCATAGAGCTTATCATATTCGTAATTGCTCATGATTTCTCTATCTTCTGCATAATAAGCCTTTGACGCTTCTCTTAATGTCTCCACCAGTTCCTTCATTCTGATGATTGCCTTACTATTCTCCATCTTCCTACCTCAATCTATAAAATTGTACACTACGCTACAGCACTTTACTATCTCATAAAATGAATCCTGTTACTATTCCTGCAAGCACTCCTAATATGTAAAGAATACCCATAATCGAGAAATTTTCCTTCATGTGATGATTTACCTTAAACAAAACAAGAAGTCCTATTCCGGCATTCACAAATAATCCGGTCATCATAATACCAATATCAATAACTCCTGTGACATAAAGTTCTGTAAGAAGAACTGATGCTGCACAGTTTGGAATCAGACCAACAATACCTGCCAGAAAATGTCCAAAAACTGGATGATTCCAAATCGAATCTGCCAATATAATATTATGTGCTTCTGCAAAATGAACTAACATATGTGCTGCTATAGACACAATAAAAATCAGTACAAAAACACTAATCGTATGTTTTACCGCAGAACCAAAGATACCTTTCTCGCATTCACAATGTTCCTGTTCACAAAAATCATGTATATGATTTGGTTCAATCTTTGGTCGTCTTTTATATAAAATATCCACTAGATAACCGCACACAACTCCCGCTGCACATTTTACAATCAAAATTTTTGTAATCATGGCTGGTTCCAATGCAGCAGAAATTAGAATTGGAAGCATCTCGTCCGAAGTTGCCATAAATACAGCAATCAAAGTACCTAATGTTATACTATGGGCTGTATAAAAGCTTGCTGCCGCACCTGAAAATCCACATTGAGGAATAATCCCTACCAAACCACCAGCTAAAGGTCCAAGTTTTCCCGAAAAACGAATCATATTCAAAGACTTGTCCTTTGCTCTATGCTCTAACCACTCCATGATTACATATGTAATAAATAAAATTGGAATTAGAACAATACACTCCTCAAAAGTATGCTCCACTGCATGTACTATCTCGTGTAACATTTTTTCATCTCCTATCTAATTATTTCATTCCACACAATTCATATAATTGTGCAAGCTCTTCTCCCTGAAGCTCACGGAACTGACCACTTCTTAAGCCCTTTAATTCTACGTTCACAACTCTGTCACGCCGCAGCGAAGTTACCTTATACCCAAATTCCTGACACATTCGTCGGATTTGTCTATTTAATCCCTGTGTCAGAATGATACGAAAAGTAAACTTACCAATTTGTTCCAGTTTGCATGGACGCGTTTTCTGATCCAACTCTTTCAAATATACTCCCTGTGACATCTTCTCAAGAAACTCCTTGGTAATCTCTTTATTCACTTTAACCATATATTCCTTTTCATGGCCATTGGCACCCTTCATCATATTTTGAATCAGATCGCCATCATTTGTCATGATAATCAACCCTTCCGAGTCCTTATCTAATCTTCCCGCATAAGTCAGGCGAACAGGATAATTCAATGCCTGTATAATTGTTTTATCTGCATGAGCATCTTTTTCTGTACAAGTCACACCTATCGGCTTATAGTATGCCAATACAATCTTCCGATTTTTTGGCTCTATTACTTTACCAAATACTTCTACAACATCCTGTTCACTAACCTGCATGCCACTAACAGCTATTTTTTGATT
This sequence comes from Lachnospiraceae bacterium, assembly GCA_017436865.1. Classification (GTDB taxonomy): domain Bacteria; phylum Bacillota; class Clostridia; order Lachnospirales; family Lachnospiraceae; genus COE1. Next base: position 29,620 of record JAFSCH010000096.1, on the reverse strand, counting down.
AACCTTGACTTTACCCTGTTCTATATACTTATCTGCCTCTCTACGCGAACAAACTCCGCATTCTGCCAGATATTTATTGATTCTCATCATGTATCTGTCATGCCTTTCTTTACAGCTACAAATAATGTTTTAGCTGCTCTATACATTTTTCTTCAAAATCTATTAGCTCTTTCGCTATTTCCAAGGATGTTTCTGTTGCCGATTCATTATGATTCATTGCTTTCCACATATTGGTTATGCCTCGATTTCTCCCTTGAATCATCAGCTCTGCCAACTTACTACTACTGCAATTCAACGCAGTATTCACATTGATTGCACCTTTTAGAATCACATCTTCTATGGCACTGGCATGATACTCTTCCGCCTTATTCTGAAGCAAACGTTCCTCTGCTCTGTTATAAATATCCGTATACTTTCGCCTTTCCTTTACAAGCTCATAACGCATAATTTCATCACAGGTCTTTTCTGTAATAGTATCAATCGCTTTTACAGCCATCTGACTGTTTTTTTGTACCTCTTTAAGAATCTCTCGATCATCCTTTTTCATACAGCTACCTCCATTAGTCTCGGATAGCTATATTATCTCCATTTTTATCCTATTTATTCCTGTTCGTCACTTTTTGCCACTTCTGCAACAAATAATGGTGTATATGTAGCTGTTGTTTCTTCTACAACCTCGGCATAAACCTCTGGCATTGGATCATTTTCTAAATTAACCGGAATCACCTCTACTTCATCTACAACTTCCGGCTCCTCCATCATCTCTTTTTCTTTTTCAGTTTCTTCAAATGGATATACAATTCCCCATGCCTTTCGCAACTCATCCATCATTTTCATGATTCGTATTATTTCTGCATGTGGCATTTCCCAGCATTCAAGCTGCCCTCTTTCTATAGCATTTAAGCTAGAAATCACTTCATACTCATAGCCTGATATTTGCTTTGGTGCTTTTACTGATTTTACGACCCTACGGCTATTATCATATACCGTAACAGACTCAAAATTATTAATATTTTCAATCTCTATAAAACCATTTGTTCCATAGATGATACCTCTACGATCAGTAGTTCCGAGCATTGTACTGTTTAAAACTGCCATACGGCCATCACGATATGTAATGGTAATGCTATTTGAAGCATCCACTCCTGTTGGTGTCATTGTGCAAGCCGAAGTCATCCTTGTAATATCTGTACCGAATAGCATAGAGGCAAAGTTAAGTGTATACACACCCAAATCCAATAATGCACCTCCAGCTAACTCCGGCTGCATCATACGTGGTACATGTACCAACGGATAGCCCAAATTGCATGTAAGCATGGATGGTGCCCCTATAATACCCGAACTAAGAATTCCACGAATTGTAGACAAAAATGGCATATATCTAGTCCATATCGCTTCCGCAACAAAAACTCCTTTTTCTTTTGCAAGTTGCAATACTTCTTCTGCCTGTTCTGCATTTGCTGTAAATGCCTTTTCACATAAAACTGGTTTTCCATATTCAATGCACATCTTCATGTTTTGATAATGCTCAGAATGTGGTGTCGCTATATATACTAAATCTATCTTTGGGTCCTGTACCATTTCCTCATATGAACCATATGCCTTTTTTATTCCATACTTCTTGGCGAATTCTTTTGCCCGTCCTAAATCTCTTGACGCAATTGCATAGCATTTTACATGCTTCATTTTCTTTATGGTTTTTGCCATAACTCCTGCAATATTTCCCGCCCCCATAATTGCAACTCTCTTTTGTTTTAGCATATCTGCATGCCCCTTTCTATTGGAAAAGCCCATGCAACTCTTGTCGCATGGGTTTCCATTCTTTTATATGTGATTAATTAAAAAACTCCGCTTTAACAAATCCAGTCTGTCCTTTGTATTCAATCTTAAGCCATTCTCCCTGATCTTCAATCAATTTATAAGAAGTTCCACCATTTGCCTTACCAATAGTATCTGCCGATGTACTTGGCTTATTTCTTACATTAACATTGGTTGTTGCTGTTACAGAACCTTCCTTTTTCGTTTCAGAAGGAGTTGTTGTTATCTCTGAAGTCTCTGTTTGTGTTGCATCCTCTGATGTTGTATCTGTTGACTGCTCTACCGGTGTGGATGATACTACTTCTAGATAATCGCTCTTCACATACGCTTCCTTATCTTCAAAGATAATCTTACTCCAGCCATTAATCTTATTCTCTGTTCTTTTTACTATCTTTCCAGACTCTAAACGTCCAACTTTATCTGCATTTTCACTATCCGAAGATCTTACATTCACTGTAGTAGTTGCCTTCACTTCTTCATCTACAATCTGCGTCTGAAGTTGTTCATTAACCACTACTTCTGTTTCCGGAGTAGTTGCAACCTCTGTTGGCTCCTCCTGTAATGTCTCGCCACCTTCAAGCATTGCAATTTCTTCACCCATCTTTGTCTTAATCTGTGCTGACATCTCTGTCAAGAACTGGGTTAACTCTTCATTGCTCGCTAGAACTTCCTTGTAATCAACATCTATTTTATTAAAAATATCAACAACATCATCTTGACAGGAAGACTCCATCAAAGCCATATTGATGCTTCCGTCATTTTCTTTATCAACCGCAAGACCGCCATCTTCTGTCTTATATACTTCGGCAATCTTTAAGCTACCATCCTCTGTCTGATAAACATAATGAGTCATAACTCCTGGAACCATCGTTTCATATCCATTGAATTTTGTCTCATAAGTAACATAAACAAAGTATGCATTTTCTTCAATACTATTTCTAGTATAACAATTAATATTATAATATCCTTCCACAAAGTCACTTTTTACCTTTAACTGTATTAAGTCTGTTTCACCAATATTATCTCTGTGAAGCGATACTTCATTCATATCTCCTGACGCCAATGCATTATAATAAGAAATAATCTTCTCATTTACATTTGGGTAAGCATCCATTTCCAGTGTCTGCATCATAACAGTTCCTTCTGTTGATGCCTCTGTCATAACCACTGCTTCTTCCTCTTGTTTCTTATTCTTCACCTGCACAAGAGAAACAATGGTTGCAATTACAATAATTAGTGCAAGTGCAGGCAATACAACCTTTAGTCCAGCTAACGCCAGCGTTTTGTAACTTTCCTTAGACGTATTTTTCGCCCTCTTAATAAATGCCTGTAAAATATTATCCTGTTTTTCTGTTTTTATTACATTGTCCACTGTACTTTCGATAGTCTCTTCTACAGTATCAGTCACATTTTCCACAATTTCTTCTACAGCATCTGCCATATTCTTTTGTGTCATTACTTCCTTCTTTTCCTGTTTTGAATTGTGCTTCTTTTTCTTATTCATTTCATACTCCATCCCACTACTGTGCATACTCTCACATAGCAAAATACTAAACTCTTTTAGATAACGCTTACTACGCTTCGAACACTTTCCTAACGAATAATAAGAATGCACCCGACAGGAGTCGAACCTGCATTAAAGGCGTCGGAGGCCTACGTTCTATCCATTAGACTACGGGTGCATGTGATAATATTACAATATTGTTACATCACGAGTGTAATCATAGCATAATAATGCTCATTTGTCTAGCCTCGAAAAACATGGAAAAATACTGTTTTTTTACTATACATTTCCACCACTATGTTTCGAATATCTCGCAAATAATTCATCAAACTCAAAAACCTGTTTCTGTAATGCCTGATAATCCTCCACATTCTGCTGTTCCAACTCTTGAAGAAACTCCGCAAGCTTTGCCTGCAACTTTAAATGCTCTTTTGCATCCACACGATAACCATTTGCAATACGAATAATCTTATCTAGATATTTGCCAATCTGTCTTTCGTTATTCTTCTTTACTGCACTTTGAAGCAACTCGATATTGTCAATTTCTGCTGTATCAGTAACTTCCGCAAAAATAGCAGTACCTAACGCATAGAATTTTTCACCTATCTGATATATAAAACCATGCTTCTGATAAATGTCTTCAACAAAACCATTCATTTTCTTTCTCCACTTCCTTCTACAATATAAATGGGCTGCTTTTTTCCACAGCCCACATATATCTCATAATAACGTTATAGATTTTATCACTATTTATGAATTTTGTCACTAATGAATTTTATTCATCCAAAACCGATGTACAGTGAGCACATCTGGTTGCCTCAATTGCAATCTCACTCTTGCAATATAACTCTGCATCATACCCCTTAGCTCCTCAAACTGTTTTCGCGTTCTAGGATTATAGGATGGAAAATTCATCAATTTATCAAGATAGCCCTGTTCTTGAACTATCTTAACACTAATCTGATATACAAGCTCATATACAAGCGAGATATGCCCCACCACATGATCTACGGGGGTTTTTTTCAATGAACGCAATATCGCATTCCCCTCGCCAAAGCTATCCATTACCTCCTTAGTCACCTCAGCATTCATAAGTTCTTCTGTTGTAACATTATATATTTCTTCTAGAGGAACTTCAACATTCACCTTCAGAATATCAATCTTATCTGCATCACGCAAAATATTAGCAAACATTCTTGTCCGTTCATCATACTCTTTTGGCACACGATACGCACTATGACAGGAGATTACCTTTCTTAAAAAATCACATAGCTCGTCCGATGGTTGCCCCAAATAATCCCCAATCTTCCCATCATCAAAAAGAATCTTAGCTCCATATAATGCATGGTCAACCGATTCCGCATCAATAAATGTCCCATAATTCTTAATCTGTTCAAATCTCCCGATATCATGAAGCATACCACATAACCATGCTAAATCAATATCTTTCTCTGACAATTTCACACTTCTTGCAATCGTATCACACAGCTCTGCCACGCGATATGTATGATCAATTTTAAGCTTTACCTTTTCATCCTTCTCATTATAGTGCGAAACATATTCTGCAAAAGTATTTTTCACATGATTACGGTCTATTATCATTTTGTTCTATTTCCTTTTCTACTTATTATAGTATAATGCACTTACATAGACGGATATCTCTACTAGAAGCACCGATTTGCATTTCATATTCGCATGCTTCCATTGCAAACTTCTATCTTTCCATATCATAGTATGTAAAATCTCTGCTGTCCAGCATCATTTGCATTCTCTTTTCTTCTTTCTTGTACTAATATATTTTGTGATAATATCTATTCTTTTTTTCATTTTTACACTAATTCAATCGACTTTCAAAATTATTTCTGTTATAATATAATTAATTCTGATATTTTTCGTTTCATCTTATTTTTATGGAGTGGTTTAATTATGAATACAGGGACTAAAATGATTGGTATCTGTGGTGTTAACCTATTTAATCAACAACCAATTAAATTTATACAGGCACTTCAAAAAGAAAGCCAAAAACACAATTATTGCATCGCTACTTTCTGCTGTAGCGCAGATAATTCTAACCTCAATAACGCAGACATTACATGCAATAAGCAACTTGTTGAACTTATTAGACATGTTTATTTTCGAGGTATGATTATTTTTGCTGACACTATAAAAAATCCTTCTCTCATTAAACTGATCATGGACATATGTGTCGAAAAGAAAATCCCTGTATTCTGTATTGAGGGAGAGCTTGACGGTGCCTATCACATGAATTTTGACAATTTAAGCGGTTTTGAAGCTCTAGTCCGTCATGTAGTAGAATATCATGGTTGCCGTAAAGTTGACATACTTGCAGGACCAGAAGAGGATTTCTTTTCTAAGCAAAGAGTCAATCTATATAAAAAGGTTTTAACAGAAAACAATATCCCTATCGAACCTGAGCGAATTAAATATGGAGATTTTAGCGAAATATTTACTCGAAAAGCGGTTCAAGAAATATCAAATACCCCTCTATCCATGCCAGAAGCCATAGTTTGTATTAATGATGATATAGCAATTACTGCATGTGATGAATTACAGAATGTAGGGATTTCTATTCCTGATGATTTAATTGTAACAGGTTTTGGTGGAACGCAACATGGTCAGCATTTTATTCCTGCACTTTCTTCTTGTCAGCCAGATTTTGAATCTGCTTCCCGTTTTATTTTAGAAGAAATTATACAGTTTCACAATCACCAAACCCGCAAACCATTTGATTGTCCCATCCCATATATCCCACTCATTAATCAATCATGTGGATGCAAAACAATTTCATTACACAACCTTAACCATATTGTTTCAACCTCATATAAGAATTGTTCAGATTCTGCATGGTATAACATTACGATGAATCAGCTCGTTACCACTAATTATCGTAATTCTGATATTATGCAACTTGCAGACATGCTTCTTGAACATGCCCATTCGTGGAATGATCATTTCCGCTTTTCTTTTGTAAAAGCTAGCTTACTACATTCCTATGAGGTTCCTGATGGCCTTACCGATATGGTAACACTTTTAGATATAGGAGAAGAGAAATATCAAAAACCCGGAAAGATTTTGGCACTTAAAGATCTCATTGATTACATTAATTCTAAAATCAATAATGACATTCTTATTATCACAATACTATGTTCCGACAATACAGTATATGGATATAATATAGATGGCCATAAGGAAATTGACGAGCAAAAGATGCTGCAATGTAAATACTTTACTTTTTTTCTTTCCTACTGCCTTAATACAATTTTGTATAACAATATCAATAAAGAACTTACTACCGACCTTATTAATACTAACTTAGAAATCTCTACCATGGCGCTACAGGATTCTATGACTGGATTATACAATCGTCAGGGCTTTTATAAAGCAATAGAGCCATTGTTGGATATGGAATTCAACCTGGGAAAGCTTTTGTATATCTTTTCTATAGATATGAACAAACTAAAATACATAAACGATACTTATGGTCATGCTGATGGAGACTATGCCATTACAACGCTTGGTCATGCTATCCAAAACGTAACCGGAGATCTTGCCATTAGCGCCCGATTTGGTGGTGACGAATTCGTTGTAGCTATTATTAGCGAAAGAGAAAACGCCTACACTGCGACTGATTTTTCAGAAACTCTAAAAGGTTGCATTGCCTTAACAAATGGACTTGCTGAAAAACCTTATCCCGTAGAAGCAAGTGTAGGCATGATTTGTCTTCCTATTACTCGCAATATGAACTTAGAAAATATGATAGCAATTGCAGACAAAGCCATGTACAAAATGAAAAAGAAAAGCAGAAAATAACTGCTTTTCTTTTTTACTATGTACATAAATGTACATTTTTCTATAAAACTCACTTATCTGTACCTATCGTTTTCGCATCGCTTTAATCATCTTTTTTACTTCCACATCCGGATTCCTTGACTCACAGATTTTCTGCAATGTCTTGTTATAAGTCCACATATCCATTTTACAATCCTTTTGTAGCATCTGCATCGTTTCGTAAGGAAATGTCACAAAAGCTTCTGCTGTTGTCCAAGCTGCTGCCATCTGCGCATAATACCCTTGCGTATATTCCCTGTTCAGCATTGACAAAATACGCTCCAAAAATGGATAATTTTCTTTATTTTCTTTGCTCGTATCTGTCACAACATCTGCCATGGAAATCACTCTTTTTCGAGACACTTTCTTTCCGCTTTTATCATATTTCAAATAATGATTCAACAGAAGAATCACTGCTACTCTTGTCTCAAATTCCTTCTCCGAAAAAAGATAAGGCTGTAAAAACTCCCATATAAGCTCCCCGTTAGCCGCTGCAAAGGTAAAGCTATTGCAAAAACTATCGCAAACAGACCAATTATCAATATGTGGAATAAAATCCCTTAACAATTGCAATGCCACTTGTACCTCTTCCTTCTGCGTGCCATAACCGATTATGATTCCACGAAGCATAACCTCTTCAAAATAAATATCCTCATATTGACCTTCATAAGACTCTATTTCTCTCTTCCAATCCATGTTCTTTATGACATCTTTGGCAAGTTTTCTCAATACAGGAAGCCGAACACCAAGCAACGGCTTGGACTTTGGTATTAACGATGACGAGAAATCTCTATATTTTGTTTCTGCTCTTTCCACCAGCTGTCTACGTATTTCATCCCTCATCCGTTATACCTTCCTACTTCTTTTACATACTTTTGAATCTCAAGATGGTCTTCTGGCATACGACAGCCCACAACGTAAGTTCCATTATCATTGCTCGAACGAATTACTACTCCTGTAAGTGGTTTATCATTGAGTAAGGCAAAATCCTTAATCGTAATCTGTACCACCTCACCCTTAGCATCTGCAAATTCCTGTCCTCTACATGCAAATGCAAAACCTCCAGCGCTGATATTAACCATCCTGCCAGCAAAAGAATGATTTTTATTCTTTAACAGAATATCACAAGAATTAGTCATCGGCAATCTTGGATGTTTTCTTCGGTTTACTACCTTTGGCGTTCCTTCCAATTCTAATTCATAAGTCATCTTATCTTTTCTTCCGATGAAAGCATGCTCCCATACATATACTGAATTATTAACAACTATCTGCGCCACATACCTTTTCTTCTTAATCTCGCCCTCTAAAAATAAGTCTGTACGTGCATCTGACGGTATCCATATACATCCCTCTCTGATTTCAGCAACCTCTGTATGAAGCTCTCGATTACTTCCTTCTTCAGCCAGTTTTACCTTCATGCCTTCTTCTATATCCTGTTCGCTCATAAAACCGCCTTCGCCAAGTTCTTCTACCAGTGCACCAACAACACCTTCAATATTAATCACATTACGTGCCGTTTCTTCATACTTGCTCAACATAGAGTTCGTCGTATTTTCAGATTCTACCACGCTCTCTGTCATTGTAACCATAATATCCTGCACTTGATTCATATTCTCAACCATGTTCTTATTAGAGCCTTCCACACTCTTCATCGCATCATCAACAATCTGAATCTCATTTCCAAGCTCCTTAGAATCATCCGCAATCATTCTTACGCTGCTGTTTACTGCCTGCATTGTTTCAAGAGTCTCTGAAATCAATTTTAAAATGGTTGTTATAGACTCTGTCATTTTATCTGAAGTATCCTCTAAATTCTTTAATTCTTCCATAATACTATTAGAAGAATTTTGTGTTCCCATACTTAAATTGCGAATTTCATCCGCCACAACCGCAAAACCTTTTCCTGCTTCGCCCGCTCTCGCTGCCTCAATAGAAGCATTCAATGCAAGTAAATTTGTCTGAGAAGAAATATTCTCAATCGTACCCGTTTCCTGTTTTACTCTTTCAAACTGATTCTTGAATTCATTTAAAACAGTTTCTACTTCTGCCGATAATTTGGCCATTGCATTGGTAGATTCTACTACCTTTTCTAATTCAATCGCACTGCTATTTGCATGCTCTTCTGATTTTTCACTAATTTGTACAATATTTTCAACGAGGCTTGCTACATTTTCCACCTGTTGATCAATATCCTTAGTCATCTCCATAGAAGAATCAATTCTCTGACTTAACATACGATTCTTCTCTGCTAAATCTCCCATACTTTCAACAACCTGCTTTGCCCCCTCTCTATTCTCGTCCGCAAGCTCTCTTACCACCGTAACTCCATCCACTACAAAATTACTTGCAATCTTTACTTTCTCTACCGTGGTCGTTACTTTGTCCAAATTATCTTTAATCGATTCTAGTAATGTACTATCAGAAACCGACAAATGTTTAATAGACACAATATAGCCCATGTAACAAAGCAGAATAATTCCCACTTGCATTTCATAATTAAAAATCTCTTGTGGCGAATTCATCCCATTCATACAATTACGGATAATACAAACACTTAATAGTACTACATTAAATGCACCGCAACGTAAAATAAGCCCTTGATTCTTAAAAATAATCATAATTCCCACCATAGGTAGCACATAGGTAAATACCAGCATTTCTTCACTCGCCAGCATAATATATAGATAATACAGACCATATCCTATACAAGCTATATCCTGATACAGCTTCGTCTGCCATCCTTTTAACTTAATGACCATCAAACCTAAAACAAAAGGCCCCCATGATACCAATTCCATTCCAACGAAAAATAATAGCGTTTTCTGTCCTTTTGCCACTTCAACAATATAAACGATCGAAAAAACAAGAATTAGAATCATCCACATAATCATTGCTTTTTTGTTTGCTTTTTTTGCAAATTCTTTTTCGTAATATCCCATACAACACCTCCATATTTTTAATACCATAGTTTAATTTTATCATTATTGGCTGATTTTTTCACTATGATTATAAATATTTTCTGGTAATTTCGCTGATGTTTTCCAAGTCATTATCAGTACTATGTTCCTCTCCGACTCCCTCCTATAAACTCATCAACATCACGCCTCCTTTGTCTTTCAAGCTTGATATCTCTCATTCGGAAAAGGGAAAGAAACCGATATGATGAGCATACTGTAATCTCCCGATAATGGCCTTTCCGTAGTGTAGTCAACACTGCCATCATCAATGCACGACTGGTCTGATCTGTAAAAACTGTTTAGCACACATTACGCGAGGTCTTTGATGACCTTAACAGCTACACCCTGAATCTCACAGTCTGAAACAATAATATCGCCATCCATGGCTTCTGACTGCTTTCTGACAAGTACCAGATCTCCGGGAGAGATTCCAGCATCGATCATGGACTCGCCGTTAGCTCTAAGTAAGAAAAAAGTTCCGTTGCCAAACATAGAAACAGGCAATGACACATATTCTTCCGCGTACTCTTCCTCCAGCGTGGGAACGCCGCAGGAAACAGCACCTAGAAGCGCTACGCTTGTAAACTCTGTCTGGACCTTCTCGGTCTGCTCAGTAGAAATCTGCTGGCCATCATATCTGATCATGCCATTGTCACTCATGGCTAACAGATACTTATATGCAGTTCCTCTGGCAATACCGACCGCATTGGCAATCTCTGTTGTAGACGGTGAGTGGCGATAGTTCTTGTAGTATTCCTCTACAAATGCCTTAATAGTACCCATAAGCTCTGTAGATTTATGTCTCATACGCCGCTCCTTTCTAAAGGAAGCAATCTGCTTTCGTTACTTCCTGATTAAAAGTATAATACTCCGAACGTGTGTTTGCAATAACAATCTACAAAAAGTTTGAAATAGCCGACAAGCCGCGAAAATCGTGCACTCCCCCTTTTATGATTCTAATGGTAGCAAAAGACCTGTCCCGATATAGGGACAGGTCTCAGCCGCAATCACTCATCTTACCTTCAACCCGTTCGAGTATCCAGCCTTGACCATGATTTTTCGCATTTGTTCATACGTCACACAATATTCTTTTGCAAGTTGCCTTATTGTCTTTTGACGACCAGCGTACTTGCTTACAGCTGTCTTTTTCTGAACATCAGTTAACTTTACCATCACAAACTCTCCTTTCCTGTTTCTTATAGAAAGAGTTTACAGCATAAACTGATTGAAAAATTTAATCTCAACATTTAATTTGAATCTTGTGTTAAAAAAGACCATAACATCTGTCCAATATATACATCCGCATACCGCTGATTACTTGTTTGCTTACCATACTTATCATTGAAATATTCTACGTATGTATCATTAATATCTTCTAATTCCTCAACCGTCACTGGAAAAATCGATGGATTATCTTTTTTTATGGCCTCCAAGCGCTGTTCTAATGCCATAACTTCCAATCTTGCATCAGCAAGTTGTTTCTCATAAAAAGCAACAATTGCATCTTTTCCTTCCATCTCTCCGGTTTCAATTTTTTTAGCCCAATTTTTCCATGCTAAAGCTCCTTGTGAATAAGTATTCGTAGTATATTCTTCCTGTTCTGACGATATATACCACGCCTGTACCATTTTGTAATACTCCCCCCTTGCAGTGTTAACATCGGATACATTTTCTTTTATAGATTCATACTGTATTTCTTCCTTATCGTTATTCATCTTTAATGCAATAGCCTTAATCAGCTCTGCTAAGCCAACGTCTAAGCCAACATTTTGAGTATCTATTGTTGGTTTTTGCATAGAATTCATGTTAAACGGATTTAAAATCACACCAAATTGAGTAATCCAAGGGATTGCCTCTATAAGCTTATTATTCATGTACTCCATGTATGTCATTTTATCCAAATTGATTGCAAGAGATTGACAAAGCTTACCTATATTTTCCTTCTGTTGATCCAAATAAGTTTCTGTAAATAACGCCAATCCATTTACAAGTCTTTCCGCCCATATAACAAGACACTTTGTAGTAAAATGACTCTGACAAGATTTATATATAAGTCCTCTTAATTCTTTTGGAAGATTATCTACATCTTTTAATAATGCCCTATAATAATCACAAATTTGAGTCACTGTAACATTGTCTCTATTTGCATTTTTTCTGCTTGAAGGATTCTTATCCCAATTCCTTATTAGGATTGCCAACAATTCAGCACAAATAACTGGATAGAAATTTTCTCCACCATTTTCTATATTCGGATCCATTTTAAAAAGACTTGAATCAATTTCGTATCTTTCAAAGACTTTATCTCTTTTATTTTCAAAAGTGCTACTAGCCTTCATTCCACAAAGCTTTACCATCTCTGTAGTCGAATAATCAACAAGTCTTCTTTTTTTCTGCTTTGGCATAAATAACTCCTTTCTAAGAAAACGAAAGCGGAGCCATAACAGCTTCGCTTCGTCAAATTATTACTTATCAAGTAACGCACACTCAATAATTTTCAGTGTAACATCTCTAAGACTATGAATCAATTCAACTATCACTGTCTCGGTCATTACTATTACCTCCCCACATGTTTGATTTCACCATACTTAAAGCATCAGCAAAGGTGTTCAAAGCTGCAATTACACCTGGTGGAACTGTTACATCACCATTATCAGCAGGAGCCTCATATAAACATGCAAATCGCTCCTTGGGAATATCAAGAATTTTTGAGAGTTTAACCCAAAGTTGCTTGTCCGGCTCACATATCTCGCGTTCCCACTTCGATATAGCCTGCGGAGAAACATTGAGTTCTTCCGCAAGTGCCTGCTGCGTCAGTCCTTTTTCTTTCCTTTGCTTCTTAATGAGCTTACCAATCGATAACTCATCGTCCTTTAATTCTGTTGATAAACTCATGATAAGCCCTCCTACATGAATAAACTAACGACTTGAGGTTTCAAAAACTAAACTTGAGGTTGAGTTTTTTATTTCTCGCGGGTTAATTCCTTAAGTCTACGTAATAAGCATAGAAATATACCACATTCTTCCGGTCCAAGATGGTACATAAAATCCCAGTGTGTTAAACCTCTCCAATATGAAAATGCACCTGAACCAATGACTTCGATATCATCTATATCAGCCACAGCTTCTTTTAAACCTTCGCCATAAGGAGTCTTACATCCTCTCTTCTTGCATTCAAAAACAAATTTTTCTCCGCAATCCATCTGAAAGCCTAAAGACTCACACTCACGTCCAAATCCATCTTCAAAATCTTTACTTGAATCAGGATTCTTGAAAAATCTCTCCCACGCTTCTGCAAAAAGAAAAACCGCTTTTTTTCCTTCATAATCAGGAGATGTAGAACCATCAAAAGCCCATAATCCATATACAGGAATATATCTTCTGATTAATCTGGTAACATCAACATTATTATCCTCTCCATAGGCATGTGAATATACATCGCCGATAAGAGAACCTGATATTCTCCTCTTTGTATCATTGGAATACCTGATTTCCAAATCATAAGATCCAACGTCTGTTACTAAAGACATATTCTCTGAAATATTATCTATTAAGCGTAAGAGAAACTCTGCCTTCCATTTATCAATGCTTGTCTGCTTCTTACGGCAATAGTCCTTACTATTACAATACTGCTGATAATTTCGTGCAGAAAACCATACTCTTCCCGTTGAAGAAATAGTAAGATATTGTTCAACTTCATCATCAGCACCTGGCTCAGGTCCATAACAGATATTGTTAGATTCTATACGAATACTTCTAATCTCGTCAGACATAGAGTCTCTACTCCTCTCCGTCATCGCTCAGCATCCATATTCTTTTAAGAGGTATCTCAGCTTGTAAATCAGAGCTAAGCTTGTCATAATTGTTAAACAGCTCATCTATAACATCATTTGCATCCCAAAGGCGAATTTTAAAGAACTGATTACCACGTTCCTGTTCTACGCTGCTCTTAAATCCGCTCCATGATACGAGAAGTCCATACTCCGCGCCGACCTTATTCATTACTCCACCGAGCTGATCAAGTGTAGGACGATCTACCGGTGTATCATGAGATTTCACTTGAACACAAATCTTTGGTGAACCAAATCCCATTTCTCCGCCAGCTGCAAGTATATCTTTTCCTCCGTCTGCACCTTGTTTACTATGATATACAGTAAAGCCTTTTGCCTTCAGGATTTCAGATATCAACTGTTCCATTTTATAGCCCTGAAACTTCTGAATAATATACTTAGAAATAGCATCTCTCGATGCCTCTTCAATATTTGTCTGAGATACTGTTTCAATGTCATCTGCATCTGCGAATACTTTCTGTGGAGCGCTTTTTACCTTCCAATTATTTGCAGCCATATCCTTTATTCTTTGCTCAGCATCATTTCTAGTAATCTTACAAACAGTCATGAATGCACCAAAGGAATACAAGATGTCCTGATCAAAGTTACTTCTTGGTATATCTGTAGCAAACCAATCTATATTTCTGTAATGGAAGTAAGGATTAGATGCATCTCCATCAAATGCATAATCGCCCACAACCTTTCCAAAATGAATTGTGCTGGACAATTTACTTGGAAGTACAATCCAATCTCCCTTTTCAATGCGATGCGCTATTGGATATATCTGAGAAGCCCAGTTCTTTATCGTATTAGGCTTTTCGCCCTCATACATTTCCGTTAATTTCTTTAATAGCTTATCTCTGTCTTGATACTTTGCCAAATCTATGTTTAGTCCATTCCAAGTCAGATAAATTCTCTTATCCTCAAGAAACTTGGATTCATATTCACCATTTCTTCCTGCTCTAAATAGCCAAATACTCATAAGAAAAACCACCTTTCGTTTATACCAAAATTGAAATCACTCCTAAGACTATTCCGATAGGAACTATCATGATAAGAAGAAAGCTTGTCAGACATCCGCCTGAGTGATTTGTGCTTCCGCTTTTACTACTGCCTTCATGTATTTCATTTAGCATATACAGATCAAATAACTCATCTTCTTCGTCATCTCCATCTGTAAAAATACCCATGCTTAATCCTCCAAATATCGAACCTTCTTACCATGTCTAATAGCATAATCAATCTCTGAACGTGTACTATCACCAATATAACCACCAACATTGATTACATAGATTGAATCCGCCATATCGATTTTTCGCTTATGCATGTCATCCAGCATTTCCTTGGTTTTGGTAAGGGCTCCTTCATCCATATTCTCCCAGACTTCAGAATCTCCTGAATGTCCAAAAAGGCCAACACTGATAACAATGTTGCCCTCTAATGTTAGCTGTTTCTGCACATCCATAAATTTTTTTAAACGTGTACTTCCACACAGAGTAATAACAGGATATTTATTATTCATTAGAAGCTTTATCCTTTATAATTATTTTCATAAAATCTTCTGTTTTCTTATTCATGTCAGCTATTTTATTGCTAAGATTTCTGTAAAAATTTTGGTCTTTACTTTCACCCAAATAAACTATTATTAGTCGCTCTTTCGCTCTTGTTGCTGCAACGTAATGATTATAAATACTATCAGGATAATAGAGATTATAATCTTCAGCAAATAATACCACCTGATCAAACTCAAGTCCCTTAGATGAATGAAATGTCATTGAAATATTCTGTATACTATCTTGTAAGAAATAATAATGATTATTTTCATCAATAATGGTTTTGTAGAGTTTTTTCAAGTGAATATCTTTTGTCTCATAGCCCAAATAATCAGCCAAAGACTTTACTTTGTTCATAAAGTTCTCTTCATCTTTAGCATCTAACGTTTCACTTATCTTATCCAAATGAGCTTGTATGTTCTTTTTCAAACTCTTATATCCAACAGCTTCATCCGGAATAACTTGAATAATATCATAAACAGAATATGTTTTTATGATAAAAAAACTAGCAATAGCCGTGTAAAGCCAAGCGGTATTTGTCGTGATAGACGCAATCGGAGGCGTCGGTACATAAATAAACTCATTAGCGTCATCTGAAAGTAATTCTGCAGCAACTCTTGCATTATCATTACTATATCTTAAAACTGTAGTTTTTTTACTTAAATCTAGTTCATTCAATATATCTATAGGCCAATCTCTTAAATTTGTACACACGAGTCTTATTGCAGAAGCATCGTCTATCTCTCTAACGAAAGACCTTGTTTCCTTGCATAACATATTCGAATAATTCTGTATTGCCTCACAAGATCTAAAGTTTTCACCCATGAACTTTTTCTCAAAATTTGGTTTTTCCCAAATACTCTCAAAAGCTTTAGGATATGCTCCACGCCACATATATATGGATTGTTTAGCATCACCTACAACAAATGTATTTATTTCTAACTCATCACACAAATACATAAAGAAAGCATGCATATCCTTATCGCAATCCTGATATTCATCAACATATATATTAAAATATTTAGCTTTTAAAAACTCACGA
This sequence comes from Lachnospiraceae bacterium, assembly GCA_017436865.1. Lineage (GTDB taxonomy): Bacteria > Bacillota > Clostridia > Lachnospirales > Lachnospiraceae > COE1. The sequence goes on along the minus strand of JAFSCH010000096.1, from coordinate 13,070 downwards.
CAAGCAAATGAATTTTTTACAATATCAAGAGCCAGCTTAAAAATGAAATTTTCCTTGTTATCCTTAAGAGACGCAATTATTCCACTTTCCTTTATTTCGTCAATTCCTTCGTCAAAGTCTTCAACTTTAACCTCATAATCCGTCCCCATTTCTTTATCATAATCTTGCCCATAAATATCCTTCATAAATGGCTTTATGATTTCTTCAATAGCAAAACTATTATTTGTACCAATAAAATGATCTTCTGAAATAGCTGGTAACCTATCCCTTATTTCTCCCGCTGCCTTTATAGTAAAAGTGATTGCAGCAATAACCTTATGGCTTTTATTATCAGCTATATCTTTTTCTATTTTAGTTACCATTGTATGAGTCTTACCAGTACCCGCACTAGCTTTAACAATAATATTCCCAGAAGTATTCACTATATCTTCTTGAACAGGAGATAATGGTTTTTTCATCCTTCCATTACCTCCTTTAAGCAAGCAAAATTATAATCATCATATATAACTTGGCAATCGTCGTAACTAAGCTTATCTACTAACTCAACCATATGATAATTCTTTGCATCTTGTAAATATTCAATTGGGTTACCATTACTTTCGGGTAAGTATGTCACCATTTCATCATGAAGAATTTCATCCAAATCTTCTTCTAGTCCACAATGCGACAAAAAGATTCCCTCTTCCTCACGTATCTGATCCAAGCGAATCCTATTACTATCATATAAATCACGCTTAGCATTTATATCCCCTGAACCACTTGCTGATATTTTAGTTTCAGGTAATTTCGCTCCTGTAACATACCCATTTACACGTAAAAAGCCAAGCACACTATATTGACCAGGAGTATTTGTCTTCCTTAAGTCGTTATCAGTTTTGATTATGGTTTTAATGTCAAGTGCCTCAAGTATTTCTTTATAAGCTCTAAAAGTAATACCATTGACAGGCAATATGAACACTCCATCAACTTCATAATCAGGCTTTATCTCAGAGAGCACTTTTGTAAAAAGGACATTTTCAGAAGGTCCTTCAACCAATAAAACTTTTTTTGCAAAAATAGCTTCTGATAGCCCTCTATTAAGCATTTTCTTTTTTTGCCTATATTCATCTGGAACTGTGTAAAACACTCCTCTTGTATCTAATCTTCCTTCATTAAACACTCGAACGAGATTAACATTATCCATCTCTGTAAGTATTAATGGGGAATGTGTAGTAACAAATAGATATTTGTAATTATCTTCGCCAAATAAAACTCTAGAAATTGCCATTTGCATTGACCTATGCAAGTGATTCTCCGGCTCCTCTATGAGGAAAATATTGATTTTTTTTGCATTCTGATCTGTCCCTGCAAGCAAATCATATATAGAGTAAACTAAAAGCTTTTTTCTCCCTTCTCCAGCCGTAGGATACAATAAATCCTCACCATTTTTCTTAATATAAGGAACAATATTAGAGTATAAGCCTTTAATCGCAATTTCCGACTTTACTGAAACTTCAATATCTTCATTCTTAAATTTCTTATATTCCGGAGTAACGTTATCCTCAAATGCCTTTACACCAGAGAGCGACCCAATCGTTTCGTTTAAGTCTCGTATTTTTCCTTCAATCTCAGAAATAGTATCCTCGTCTGCTTCATCTTGACTAATTATAAGCTGATTTGAATTCTTTCGAAATAAAGTATTTAAATCAACATATGCATCTATATAAATTGGATTAAACACATAATCCAATTCAAAATATGTGGATTTTGCCTTCATTTCTCCTAAATTGTTCAAATCGCCTCCCCAATACATTTCAGGAATTGCTATTAATTCGCTAGGGTTATATTCTGCATATAACTTGATATATACAATATTATCACCAGAAGAAATATTTCCTTTTACCCTTGCTCGCAATTTCTGACTATCATTATCAGCTACATCACTTATGTCGATTGCAACTACTATTTCAATAGGTTCAGCCGTATTTTTTTGATAAAAATCAGAATCCAGCATCTCGTTCTTTCTTACGTCTTTATCAAATACATATCTTAATGCATATAGAAAATTGGTCTTTCCTACATCGTTCATTCCAAAAAAGATATTCTTATTAGAAAGATCAACTGTAACCTCCTCGAAATTTCTAAAATTTTTAATACTAATAGACTTAAACTCCACTTCTCCAGTCGCCCCTTTTCTAATTACTATTAAGCAAGTCTCTTAATGCCTGTGCTTCTTCTTCGGTAAGTGTTACACCCTTTCCCATCTTCTCACGTTCCGGATCCCAGTCTCTAATATCATACTTTGGCTCTGCACCGTTCCATGATATTTTATTAAGCTCTTTTCTCCAGCCTTTGGCGTTCTCAGAGAGAACGCCAATTTCTTCAACTATTTCATATTTAAAGTCTGCCATGTACTTTCACCTCTTAACCATTTTTTTCATTCTCACTAAAACAATCGTCGGCCGTGCATTTCTTATATCCTGCTTGCTTCGCCTCATTTTCATCATCAAAAATTGTTATACTATCATCACTTTTATTTACGATATACTTGCAACTTCTCTTGCCGTGATAATAATATCCATTCGCAAAATATTTTTTTGAGATTTTATTAATAAAGTCATTGATGGTGTTTGATATACAAATACTACTAGCGATGTCTCTATTAATAATAAATCCTTTTGATGTGCCATTTCCTTTTTCACGTACAAAGCGACATCCCGGATATCCATGGGGGGTTTTTAGTAATTTTGCATATATATTACATAAGTCACTTTTATTAAAAAGATAATACTCGTCAAAACTTCCAATAATCCAATATTTTGTATTATCATCCTTTAGGATTCCACTACGAACCCATTTATTCTCTCTTTTTAAGCGCTCCTCATATTCTATATACAAATTCCCTGTTTCGGCTAACTTAGTATCATGCTTTATTTCAAGACCAAATTCATTTTCACCTGTATATTGTCCTTTTTCATCAAGATAATTTTTTAACTCAATTCCCTCAGCCATAAATTGTTCTTCAACCCATATTTCAAACTCATGACCAACCTGCAATTTATCTTTAAAATATCCTGTCTTTTGTCGATTTACATCCCAATCAACAGGCTTTTCATAATGAATACGGTCACTTGCAAATCTCTTATTCCATTCCTGGATATATGCGTTAAAACGGTTAATCATGGACTCTGTTGGTTGAAAATTTTCATATTCAATTTCTACTCCATCAGTAAACTTTTCAAACCAATATAGATACAAATAGTCTTCTGACGATAACTTATCTCTAGGATTTATTTCACCCATGATGTACCTCACTTTTTAACTGGTATCATTTATCTATTGACTGCATTATGTTTAATAAGCTTTGATAACTATCAACATCATGATACACAACATTATCTTTAGATATTTCATTAAACAATTTTCGAGCACACGATATTTTTGCTCTTTCTACTGGACGCAATTGTAAGCTCTCCATCGTTCCCTTAGTTTCAGCGACAAAATAAATGTGCTTAACTGTACCCTCATTAAATGCAATAGCCCAGTCGGGGCTGTAATTCCCTACAGGTGTAGGAATAGAAAATCCCTTAGGAAGCTTTGCATATACGCATACTTCTGATGCTCCATCAAGTTCTTCTGCAAATTTTCTCTCGACTGACTTATCCGCCGTACCGTCTGTAAACACATACGGCTGGATATGTTTTTCTACTTTAAATGCTTTATCCAATGATGCATGTTTTTCTGCTGTGAAAATATCACTATCATATGTACCTTCAAGCTGATTGTAAGAAATATGGTCAACAATCATTGTAGCTTTCTGCTCTTTTATTAGTCTTGTCGCCTTGGCAATAAACTCTTCCGGATTATTCTTATACATAGCGAATTTATCTGGTCTTATCCCCTGGAGTATCTCTGCAACAGTTTTTCTTGTTAGCACTGTAGCCTCTGAAATCTTACCTATCAGGTCATATTTAACCTGGCTTGTTTCAAAGTGTCTCAAAGCTTGAGTCTCCGACTTAACACCTTTGAATGATTCACCAGACTTAACAGCATCAGCTGTCATTGTATCTTTTTGTTCTGATATTGATGTAGTATACTGTAACATCGATACATGGAGATCTCTGTCAATAGCCTCTATTGCCTTCTTTATGAGTTCTTCGGTATCAAACGAAACTGTATAGGCATACTTATGATTGATATATCCCCATAATGTCTGAAACTCCTTCTTGTAAAAGTTTTCATTCAAATCATTGTTAGGAATCTTTGTTTCATTACCATCTTCTATCATTTCATCAAGATTCTTATCATTAAATACGCTCTGAATAAGCTTATGTATTCCCTCTGCATATGCAATTAAATGCTCAGGTAAAGGTGCCAAATTATTATTTTCAAGATCCACTACATACTGCTCTGTAACATGATCCTCACCATCAGATGATACATAATCATTTTTAATCATGTACTGATAAATCATGGCGGCTTGTTGCTGCGTTATCTTTTCAGGAATACCATTTACCATGACCGTCTTTCCATGGAAGTAATCCATAGAAGCCTTGCGCGGACGTTCATAAAGATCTGTTTTAATTTGCTTTTGTAAATCTGTCACAAAGTCCTTATAGCTCTCGCTCGCAATAACTGTAAGCTTATTAATTTTATGAACCATCTGTAAGCCAACGCTTTGCTCATCCATTCGAAATCCATCTTGGTTTACACAAAGTCTTAACCCTCGTCCTACCTCCTGTCTCTTTGTCGTAGTACTATCACTATGCTTAAGTGTACAAATCTGAAAAACATTAGGGTTATCCCAGCCTTCACGCAATGCAGAGTGTGAAAAGACAAATCTTGTAGGCTCATCAAAACTAAGCAATCGCTCTTTGTTTTTTAGAATAAGGTCATATGCTGATATATCATCTGAGATATCTGAACCACGTTTAACTTCACTGTTTACTGCACGGCCTTTTTTATCGATACTAAAGTAACCTTTGTGTGTATCATGAGCTTCTATTGACTTAAGGTACTTTTGATATGGTGTATCAAACACAGTAATATAGTCGTTTACAACCTCATTATATTCCTGCTCAAACATCTTTCCGTATTCACCAGTAAGCTCATTACCGTCCTCATCATACTGACGATAGTTTTCAACTTTATCAATAAAGAATAATGACAAGGTTTTTATTCCTTGATTAAAGAGCTGTTCTTCTTTTTCAAGGTGAGATTTAATAGTTTCTCTAATCTGTATACGTCGCATATCCTTTTCAGATATATCACCGACTACTTCTCCTTTTTTTATAGATTCACCATTAGTAAATGTTACTGTTCCCGCTACTGGATCAATTTCAGCAATTCGATATCCCTTGTACTGCTCCATATTGTTTGATATTTCATAAAGATTATCATCAATATCAAACATTCTTGATTCATGATTAATTCCTTTAATTTTGTAATCTTTCTCATACTCCATCTTGGCTCTAGGAGGTTTGCTTGGAGAAACAATAATATCTTCCAAGTACAAATAATGATCTGTTCCACGGAAATTCTTTACCTGAAACCCCTTAACCTCTATCTTCTTTACAAGCCTCTGGTTATACGCATCAACGGCATCAAGTGCATAGACCAAATTATGATGCCTTGCATGAGTTGCAGAATAATTAAGGCAGAACAATGGATTGAAGTTTTTCAAAGCTTTCTGTGTAGCTTCGCCCCCCATTTTCTGAGGCTCATCCAAAATAATGATTGGATTATTAGCCTTTATTACATCAATTGGTCTTCTGCTTCCGAATTCGTCTCGCTTATCATAAATTATACGAGCTTCCTTACTCTTTCCACCTTCTTTCATAGATGTATTAAAAGCCTGCATATTTATTATCATTACATTTATTCCCGAATTACTAGAAAAAGAATCTAGTTTGTTCAAGTCACTGCTGTTGTAAACAAAAAACCTAATCTTTTTATGATATTGTTCCATAAAATGATCCTGCGTAATTTCGAAAGACTTTTTAACACCCTCTCGGATTGCAATAGATGGCACAACTACAATAAATTTTGACCATCCATATTTTTGATTAAGCTCATACATTGTTTTTATATAAACATATGTCTTTCCTGTACCAGTCTCCATCTCAATATCAAGTGAGCAAGCCCCAAGATTATCTATCAATTTGTCAGACATCATAACATTATTATTCTGCTGAACCTCTTTTACATTAGCTAACAATGTTTCAGCGGATAATAGAATACTCTCATTCTTAAATCCTGAATCATCAAAATCATCTGTCAAGTCAAAGAAATATTGTTCCCCGCCTGTAAATGACATCTGTGAATATGTCTGCATACCCTTACTACCAATATCTCTTCGATAGCTTACCTTATCCTGATATGGTTGTCCTTTAAATACATCTACCACACTCTTTACCGCATCTGACTGATATTGTTGTATTTTAAAATTAAACTTCATAATTAAAGCACCTTCCTTACGGTATCTGGACTAATACTTTGAAAAATTTGGTCAAAGTTTGTCGCAACACTATCATTAGCCATTGAACTATCCCTAAAAACCACATAATATGGCTTGCGCTGTGCTATTTCTTTCACGACATCATCAGTAATATCAGAATCAAAACATGCTATTAAGAAACCATCCGCCACACTGAATACTTCTTTATTAACAACAGTTTCTTTTTCTATTTTGCTCGATAATAAAACCCCTAGATCCAGCATAACTTGGAAAAGTAAGTCCTCAGCAGATCTATCTTCTTTTATATTATCCGCCATTCCAAACAAAGACGTCTGCTGAACCTCTGAAGGATTATAATAGATATCCTTCATATTTGAACTATCAACTTTAAAAACTCTAAATCCACAATCTAACGTTTTATTACTACTCTGCAGAGAAAAACCAGCTTTCTTTATTCTCTCTTCACCTATATCACATAATGTCCTAAAACCATCTTTGTAGGCTACAGATTTCGTCTCCAATTCATCTGGTATCTGCACCATGATAAACTTACGATTTCCTCCATCCTCAGCATTTAATTCCATTACGCTATGCGCCGTAGTTCCAGAACCAGAAAAGAAATCCATTATAATAGAATCCTTATCAGAAATAGCGCCTATAAGTGTTTTTAGCAAATCAACAGATTTAGGATAATCAAAATACTTCTTACCTCCAAATAATTTCTGAACCTCTGTATCTCCATTAGATATATTAGTAATCAAATCTTTTAAAAGTGTTGTGTTAAAGTTTCTTATGCGTGTGTATATTTCATATCCATTTTTAGAATTAGGCAGAACAATCAAATCATAACTTTCATTGATAATCTTATTTCTAGACCATCTCCAAGCATGATACTTATGCACCCCATCTCCATTTGCATGAGGTAATAATTCAACAAATCCTTCTTTTTTTTCTCCTATATCCCCCGGAATAATTTCCTCAGTCTCAGGATTATAGAAAATGGAGAAAACCAAATTAGGACGGGTTTCTTCATTGAATTTCCTATTATGATTATAAAGTGTGTCGCCTACTGCAAACTCACCCCTATCATCTTTCCTAATATCTTTATTAAATCCCTTATATGTATCAGGCATTTTCTCTTTAGCAAAAGATATATCAATATTGAATTCTGCAGCATTCAATGCATCTTTCGCATATACCAGTACGCTCTCCCATGTTTTAGCAGCTCCCCTACCAGAAATCTGTCTTCCAGTAATATTTGATACCCAAGCAAAATGATTAATATAATTTCCTTCGCCAAACACCTCGTTACAAATCTTTTTTAAATTTTCAAATTCATTATCATCAATACTAATAAAAATATATCCATCCTCTGTCAGAAGATTTCTAGCCAATTTCAATCTTGAATACATCATGTTTAACCAATCCGTATGAAACCTTCCATTAGAATCCATATTCTTAACCAGTCTATTACCCACTTCATCTACTTGTCCACTTCTAGCTATATAGCTATCAGCATCTTCAGAAAAATCATCTGCATATACAAAGTCATTTCCCGTATTGTAAGGCGGATCTATGTAAATAATCTTTACTTTACCCAAATAACACTCCTGAAGAAGTTTTAGTGCCTCAAGATTATCCCCTTCAATATATATGTTCTCTGTCGAATCGAAATTAACACTTTTTTCTGATAATGGACGGAGTGTACCTTGTACAGGGGCATTTATCATACGCATAGTTTTTTTCTTATCTGGCCATGTAAACTGATAGCGTTCTTCTTTTCCCTCCACTACAACACATGATATTTCATTTCTAAGAACATCTGCATCTATTGCTCTTACGATATTACCGTCCTTATCAACAGTTTCTGTTACTGCATTTGGAAATAATTTTGATAATACCTCATAGTTCTTGTCTGCCAAATTCTCGGTTTGCATATTTAATTTGTCCATATTCATTAATCCTCCATGCTAAAACGATTATTATCTACATTAACTTTTTACATCATCTCATCTAATTTTTTTTGATATTCTTTTATCTTTTGAAACAGCGCGAACTTCTTTTTTGATTGTGTTTCCTTTCTCGCTTTACTTTCCATATCAAAAATCAATTTTCTCAATCTTTCTTTTTCGGCTTCAATTTCTATCTGTTCCCCTAGCGTATTTTCTTCGCTTGCTGAAATTCCAGAAACCGCTGTTACAAATCCTTCCCAAACAGCGGACAAATCCAACCCTTTAAGACTCAGATCAAATTCTTTTTCCCATTCAGATTTTAAAAGTCTCGTTTCATAAATTGCTATCTGATATTCATCCTCATAGTGAAGAATCATCAATAAATTTTGCCCAAACAACCTTGATATAAGCGTAATATTCCGGTCATTATAATTTCTAGTCTTCAATTCCACTTGAACAACAAATATTGATTTTATTTTTTCAGTAGGCTGTATATTTACAGAAGCCTCTGATATCTCATTTGTAATGATTATCCTGCTTATATCCGCATCAAACCGCTCCTTTTTCTCCCCGCTTAATTCATCAGGAAATCTCTGATATAACATTTTTTTATGCACCGGTTTTCTTATTTCTGTAGAACCTGGTAACCCAAACACCTATATACACCCCCTACTTAATAACCAAAAATGTTATTAACTCAAAATCATCCAATCCATTTATTGTTTCAGATAGAAAACTCATATTCTGCCCACTGAGGAAACTATCCATTTCACTCTCGTCCTTCACTTCGATTATTGAAGAAATTGCATCACCTAACAGTTCGGAATATTTTCCCATACTCTTTCCATCATTTGTTTCTTCATTAAACAAAGCACACAGTTTTTCGTTTGGCTCTTTCTTTCCTCTGCACAACAATCTAAATGAATCTAGCATATCTTTTGGAGAAAGATGATCAATTATAATTTCTCCATCCTCAGCAATATAAACCATGTAGAACGGATGTAACCTGTTCTGACTATTTATATTCACTTCGTTCTTTACATTGCGTAGAACAAAAATCACTCCCGATGGTAACTCATCGGTTGCCTCTACAACTGCATTCATTCCGCGAGGCGCTTTTTCTAATTCCGGATGATTCTTGATATATTCAAGTAAGTCCAATCTAAACTCATTCAATCCAAGATCCATTATAGAAATACCAGTTGACATATCTTCAATATCTACAACTTCTTCCTGAAGTCGTTTTAATTGCTGCTTTCTGTATTCAAGATCTGTTTTTTCTTCAGGGCTAAGAACGTTATCATCGCCAGTCGCTGTCATATCAACAATCTTCATTCTTGTTTCTACTCTAGCCTTCAGATTGATATATTCATCTAGTGTAATGTCAGGCCAGAAGTTAACAAGCTGAATATACTCATTCTTACTTCCAATTCTGTCTACACGACCAAAACGCTGGATAATACGAACTGGATTCCAGTGAATATCATAGTTGATCAGATAATCACAATCCTGAAGGTTCTGGCCTTCTGAAATACAATCAGTCGCTATAAGCACATCAATCTCAGCCTTCTGATTAGGCATAAGTAAATCTTTACCTTTGGAAATTGGGGAGAAGCATGTAAGCACAGTATTCAGATCTGTTCTAAGTCCTTTTACTGTCGTTCTTCCGTCTACGGAGCCTGTAACAAGAGCCGTATCTAAACCGAATTTCTTTTTGCAATACTCACTTACTGTGTCGTACAAATATTCTGCTGTATCAGCAAATGCAGTAAAAATGATAAGCTTCCTATTTCCTGGATTGATAGGATTAGCCATCTTATCATCTATAACATCAAAGAGTTCCTGCAATTTACTATCATGCGCCGGAGTAATTGGGGCAATCATAGCCAACAAAGAAACTAATATTTCTCTGTCCCCTTCAAGCTCTCTTTTCCATGTAACATAATCCATATCTGCAATATCAATTTTTACCTTTTTGCCTATTGCAAATACATCATCATTCTGATCATCTTCATCGAATTCTGACTCAGTCACATCTGTAAGCTTAAGCTCTGTTCTCGTCTTACCATTTTCAAAATCTTCTATCTCTTGTAACGTAGCAGATATCAAATCTTTAATTCGTGTAACAGTGAGCCTAAATGAATAAACAGAACTCTCCATACGTTTCATAAGGTTAATAGCCATCAAACGTCTAATACCTTCTTCACGTCCTTTTTGAGTTAGCCCACCTTTAACATGTTTTGAATCATACATGTCAATGTATTTTGCGGCCTTACTTGGCAGGATGTAATTTGTTGGCGTGTAAATACAAAGCAACAGATTATTCAATTGCTCAAAGATAACATTGTAATTTACAGATGTATCCAGATCTGTAAGGCCCGGTCTCTTTGATATAGGCAACTTTCTCTTAGGGAATGTACCGATATCGGAAGTATCATAGTATTTCTGTATATGCTTACGCGAACGAGCAATCGTTATACTGTCAAGTAGCTCAAAGAAATCAAAATCAAGCATCTTTAACAGCACACTTGTTGTACGCTGTTCTGGCTCAAGTTTGCTCCAATTATTAAATGCTTTCTGCGCCTGATTGAATATATCATCAATACTTTTATTTGTATCAAGTTTTGATTCAAGCAATTCACTTTCACCTTCGTAAGCCAAGGCAATCTGATTACGTAAGTCAACAAATCGATTATTTACCGGTGTAGCTGAAAGCATAAGAACCTTGGTCTTTACTCCCTTTTTTATAACCTTATTCATCAACTTGAGATAACGATTTTCTTTATCGTCATCACCTGAAATCTTACCGCCATTTCTAAAGTTATGAGACTCATCAATAACAACAAGGTCATAATTTCCCCAGTTAAGCCTATCTAGATCTAAGCCATTAGATGATCCTCTATCTCTACTTAAATCTGTGTGAAAAAGGACATCATAACGCATCCTATCTGTTGCAATAGGATTATTTACATAGTTATCCTTATATGTATTCCAGTTGTTAGCAAGCTTCTTTGGACATAAAACCAGTACAGATTTGTTTCTGTTCTCGTAGTACTTGATTACAGACAAAGCTGTGAAAGTTTTACCCAAACCAACTGAATCGGCAAGGATACAACCATTATACTTTTCAAGTTTATTAATAATTGCCATTGCTGCATCTTTTTGGAAATTATAGAGAAGGCTCCATATCTTACTCTCTTTAAAACCAGTAGCTTCATTTGGCAAAACATCTTCTGATACATCTTCAAGGAATTCATTGAAGATGTTGTACAACGTTACAAAATATAAGTAGTCAGGTGAATTTTCGTTGTAAACTGTTGTAATACTTTTTATAACCTCATCTGTAACGTCTTGAAGTTTATCTTTATCATTCCATAGCTGTTCGAATAACTGTAAGTACGCCTGGCTCATTGGAGATTCAGATTTCTGTACCATGTAGTAGGCATTATTACCACGCTCACAGCCAAGATCCACTGTAGTGAATCCATTAATAGGCATATAACTCTTATCATCAACATTCATGAACCCCATCATGTTCTCATGAGTTACATTGGTCTTAAAAACTGCTTTATTTCGAATCCACTCCGCGCATTCTTTCGCTATAGCTTTCTGATTCATTTCATTTCGAAGCTTTACTTCAAACTCAGAACCATAGAGATTGCGTTCTCTCTCCTGACGAGGAATGTAGAATTCTCGCTTTTCCTTTGCAGCTCGCTCTTTAATAAATGTTGGTGAAGTGAAAATAAACCTAAGTTCTTTTACGCTACTCAATTCTTTCTTTAATTCAGAAAACGCATAAATTGAAAAACACGCAGCAGCAATAGAAACCTTACTACCGGATTTCATTTCTTCACTTAAATCCTCACGCAAAGTCTGGTTCACATTATCTATTAACTTCATTCCACCCATCATTGAATCCATGGTAAATCTCCTTGTTAACAGTTACTTACATTTTCTCAATTTTACAAAATCGTTTGTCCCTTAAAACGGACAGACCACAACAATTTTCTTACTTGCTCTTATCAATACTAATTATGTCTCCGAAATCGCAATCCAATTCCATGCAGATCTTTTCCAAGATACTCATAGACACAGTCTCACCCCTGCTCATCTTCGCAAGTGTGCTGCTACTGATTCCAATGTTTTCGTTCTCAACAAGATCCATCTTTTTCATATTCTTGTCGATTAATAATTTCCATAATCCGTTATAAGATACAGCCATATAATTCCTCTCTTATGGGGATTACCCATATTTGTGAAGAACCTTACGGTTCCTATAAATAGTCCTAGGTTACATTATACTCCCACTCTCGCATATTTTCAAATGCAATTTTCGACTTCTCGAAAGTTACTTTCGAATTAATATCTAATTAGTTTTATTTTTACAATGATATTTGTGATTCTCTTATCAAGGTCTTCCCGCTCTTCGCGCGGCACCATCTTTGATGGTGTTAAGGCGCGTCTTCGCAAAGTAGCGAGCAGTGCTTTTTTGTACAAAAAGCTACTATCCGCTCGTTGGTGGCACATCCCCAATCCCCTTGAATGTAGTACTTCAATTTATACCTATCAAAAAAGCAAGTCTAACGTCACATTATTTCTAACCTTTTTATTTTTCCTAGTTTTAAATTGATTTTTTTTATCATCAAATAATTCCTACTGCTTGACCTCCTAAAGACCATTTT
>JAFSCH010000151.1 GCA_017436865.1 Lachnospiraceae bacterium | reverse complement strand
ATTTCCCATATCAGCTATTGCTTTTTTCTCTGCGTCTTCTTCAGATAAGCCTTTACTTATATAAGAATCTTTCAATTCGTCAATATGTAAAGATAGTTCATCCTTGACCTCTTTATGAACACCTTTATATTTGATGTAACTGCAAACATCATTGATAAAGCCATCTATAACTCTACTCATAACAAACCCCTCCTATAACTGTGTTGACCGCTTTAGAATACACACTCCATTCAGCCTTTTTATCTTCCAAAAGTTTCTTTCCAACTTTCGTGATATGATAATATTTTCTGCGTTTTCCGTTATCGGCATCTTTCCAATATGCTTCGATTGCTTTCTCATTTTCCAAACCATGCAAAAGAGGATATAATGTGCCTTCTTTCATTTCAAAAACATTATTGGTTTCTTCTTTTAAAGTTTGCGTTATCTGATAGCCATACATATCTTCTCTTGATAGCAACGATAAAACAAGAATTGATGTGCTGCCTTTTACAAGTTCCTTGTTTATAGCCATTTTCATCACCCTTACATCTTAATTCTATATACATAGATAATCTATGTATGTTTATTATAACAGTTATGTTTTTAATTGTCAATATAAAAAGCAAAAAAGAGGCCTCGGAGTAATCTCCGAGACCACATTTTTATTTATTTGACACTTCTACGGGAATAAGCTCTTTAATTTTATCAACGCAGGAAATATCGTTCATTGTATAAACTGCATTAAGTTGTCTGCCTGGCGCTGGAACAGCAAAATCAATACCTCCATCATTGCTTATGTAAATAGACGATAACATACCATCGGCAATCACTCCAACATACATTCCGCCATATGGAATTGTATGAGGATTGGTTGATTTAGTAATCATACAACCATCTGCAATTTCAAAAAATTTTTCTATATCAACTTCATAATTTTTCGCACCTACATACACCTGAACGCTTGTTGTTTCTTCTTTCTTTTCATCAATTAGTTGTGATAAAGATATTATTTCTTCATTGTTCTCAATTGACTTAATTGTACTTGTTTTCAAATCAATTTCGTAATTAGTAAACCATTCAGAATGATATCTGTCAACATACTTAAAAGTAACCTTTTCATTTTCTTTATCAATTGTCAAATTCTGTGGCGAACGATTAAGCGTGTTGATTTCATCTTTATAGTCAACATATGTTCCGTCATCATAAACTTGTAAAAGATTATATGCGGTCCACGATGTTCCTGCAGTTGACAAATAGATAAAAGAATAATTTTCAGCATCAAATCGCTCTCTCGGTTCTCCACCAGAATGACGAGTAACAAAATGCGAAATGATATTCTCTCTTGTTTTATGTGGATCTGGTATGCAATTTTTTTCTGCTTCTTTTAGTTTTTCAGGATAATAGTATGTAAAAGCTGTAAATTTGTAATCCTTTGATGGTCTACGAAAATAATATCCTATAATTTTGTCTTCAGCTTTTATCGGTAATACAACTTCTATATTTGCATCATCCGTTATATAGTCAGGGAATGTAAAATGTTCAGAACCACCACCGCAATGCAACACTTCCTCAAAGGTCGCCATCGCTTCTGTCATATCTTCATTAAATGTTATATTTATATTTTTATCCTTTGAAATGGCACCTGTGTTTTCATATAAAAATTCAAGACTAATCGTACGTTCTTTTTCATTCCAAACAAATTTTCCACCAATAGGTGAAAACGCACCATCATATCCTAAATCTTCTATTGCAACAGCAGTTTTTCCACCAATATTGTAAGTAGGAATAGTAACATCATATATGGATGTTTTAATATCCGTTTCATATATATTTCCTATTATCTTACGGGGCTTTGCTTTGTTTTCTGTTTTTTTCTCAATAAGATAATACGGACTTAATGAAAAGAATTTCAAGGTACGAGAATTATCATTGTAAACATACGGATGTGCTTTTTCGTTTAATATGTCCTCAATAACTACGGCTGTTTTACCACCTATGTTATAAGATTCAACTTCAACACCGTTTATATATGCTCGAATATCTGTCGAATATATATGTCCAACAATATCTCCATTAGCTGCAAATACTGATGCAGATATTGTCAACATCATAACTGTACTTAAAATAATGGATATAACTTTTTTCATCCAGTGCACCTCCTATTGACATTCATATAATCTAACCATAGTTGCTATAGCTTGTTCGACAGTATATGTTCCTTTTGGAGCAAACTCTCTTTCAGATATGCCTTTCATTATATTCATTGCCTTCATGCTTGCGACAGAAGATATTGCCCAATCTGATATAGCATTTTCATCATCATACATTTGATTATAACTCGGCTTTATAATTGCTTTATTTCCCAAAAATTCAGCCGTTCTGTAAAGAATGGTTGCTGCCTGTTCACGAGTAATAGATTCATCTGGAGCGAATGTTCCATCGCCCATACCATAGATTATATCTGCTCCTGACAGAAACTTAATACTATAGTCTTCGCAGTCTGAAAAAGATACCGAATTAACTTTGTCAGTGAGTTGTCGTTCATAAATCACACTGTCTATTGCAGACCATTGTCCCATTCTTGAATCGCTGTCAGGTGAATATTCTGTCGCTATTAGACGATAAATTAAATCACAAAATTCTTTTCGTGTTATATTATTTTGATATTTGTCTGTTAATTCATAAGGTAACAAATTACAAGCCGCTGCTTTTTGAATTTCAGGTTTAGACCAATCGCTTGCAACATCAATCGGTAGGATATTGTTCGTCGGAATACTTAATTTGTCTGCATCAGTAATATCTCTCGTTTTATCTTTATAGTTATGCCACAATGTCTGCTTTGCATTATAAAGAGCATTTCTACCATTGCCAACAACAGGCAAATACCACACATAGTTTTCCTTTGTTTTTCCATGAGATTCACAAGGAACTCCATAAGAACCGACTATAACACCACTATCGGGATAAATAACATAGTCTTTTGTCTTTTCTTTATTCCAAAGCTTTATATAATAATTATCACCTGTATTTTGATATGTATTTGGAGCAATAACCCTTTCGTAATTAAAATTCCAAAAAACATCTATAAAGTCTTTTAAATCCTCATCAGATATATCAGCAGCTTTGTTATCTGCGTAAACAATGGTGGCGTAAGCAATGTCTTCCTTCTGCTCCTGACCAATAACCTTATAAAAATATCCCAGAGCACCAAGTTCTCTTTCTTTCATCTCACTATTTTCGGGGTTCAAAACACCTTCGTGAGCTGTTTCGCCATCATGATAGTAATATGAAATCAATCCATCTTTGTTGAATGAAAGTTGTTGAGTTTTCAGAGGCACAATCACATTACCCGAGTAATCAATTACACCATTTTCATTCTGTCCCCTTTTTATAATAATATATTTATCATTCATAGATAAAAACTCATAATCATATTGATACGGAATTACGAATGTATCTGTATCTAAATCATACAGAGCAAATTTACTACCACTTTCAAGTTTATAATAGTTTTTGTAGGGTTCAAATCCATAACCATACATACGATAGGAATTTGTGATAAACGGCTCTCCATTATAGTTATCAAGGTCAATTTCATTCAAATTCCAATCTATATATTTCTGCATACCATTTTGTTCAACAATCGCATACGCTTTTGGAAACGGTTCATAATCCGGATTAAATCGTTTCTGAACATTGTCGTATATGTAGTCAGTTAGAAAATTACCGTATTTATCACAAATAGCATATTTACCATTTTTGTAAATAAACATTTTTTCATGCTGTAATTCGTGATAAAACATAATAGTTCCATCAAATGTATGCAAAAGTTGTTTAGTATTATAATCATACAACTCAAATATATTACACAAGTGCCAATTATCAGAACCACGAAGTATTGCATAAAGACCATTTACAGGTGGAGATATTTCTCCGCCTTTTTCTACCTGTGCAAAAACTTTTCCGTCAACATCATACATTTCCCAAGAGCCATCAAAATTTTGTGCATATGGAAATTCATTATAATTTGAAATCAGTTCATATGGACCACCCAAAATATTATTCTGGTTATCCAACAAGTACTTTCCTTCGTTGGTTCCTGCAACAATAAAGGCACCTATCTGAAATGTAGTGTCGATGTTATCAGTGGTTAATGTGTCTGCTGATACTGATATCATAAAAAGTTGAACCAACGTTAAAAAAATTAATAATATTTTTTTCATTGTGTGTCCTTTCTTATTTGATTGATGCGTTTATTTTATCTACATATCCTTTGTATGTTTCGTAATCTCCAATATTTGAGCTACTAATCAGTATCTCATCGGAATCAATTTCTGCCGCTACTGTTGGTTTTGAAACTTCAATTCCATCAACAATGACCTTTATGTAATTCTCGTTGTTTGGATATTCCGATATCTTCTTTGTTGCTTCCCTAAAATCTGCCCTTGCGTTTTCTGTGATTTTAAGTT
>JAFSCH010000095.1 GCA_017436865.1 Lachnospiraceae bacterium | reverse complement strand
GAGCAGGACTAATCAAACATGCCGAACGCTCCATTTAGGAAATACCAAACAAGCGGGTTTGCATTTGAGGCATATTCATTTGCTATACACAAAACCTGAAAAGGAGTGCTCATAGCCTTGAATGTTACTTAGCTAAACCCAGATTTAGTGAGGTATATTTTCGATATTGGAGAACGAAACAGTTACTTTTTTATATATGAAAATGTTGTGCTATAATATATATGTAGTTGTTGGTGGTGTCAGTGAATTATGAGAATAAGATGGGATTTTTTAACAAAAAGATAGGAACTGTTTTTTTGAAGGAAGAAAGCCATGTTTCAGCATACATAGAAACATTGAGATTGATAATAAAGGTAATTTCATTCGTAGCTATCAGATTAATGGAAAATGGGTAAAAGAAGGAATGGAATCTCCAATAACGCAGAACCAACGCCATATGTTGGTGTTAAAAGAATTAAGAAAAGATAGTAAGGGTAACTTTTTAACGAAGCTATTATTTGAGAAAAATTTTGAAAATACATATAAATCAATTGTAGTGTTAGCAAATCCGAAAACGATATTAAATGACAGATACGCCAAAAAATAAACAGGAATTATTGGATGTTTTTGGATTCGGCAATGTAAAAGTAGAAAAATACGGAGATATGATTATAGAAATAATAAATAGAGAATAGAGAGGAAAACATATGGTACAAAAAGAATACACATTAGCAAATGGAATAAAAATTCCGGCAATTGGATTTGGAACATCCCATTTTGTTATAGATGGAAGAAAAATAGGGAAAGAGTGTAGCGCAAATAAGCTTGCGATTTTTGTTACAAAAGAGTATTATTCCTTTGGTAAAGGCATTTGGAATGGAGAGAATGAAGAAAAATTAAAATATTTTTGAGTTTGAGATTACAGCACAGGATATGTCCATCTTAGCGTGCATGCCGCAGAATGCATGGCTTGGTGAGCATCCGAATTTTAACATTCCAAAAGCAAAGAGTAATTTATAACAATAACTTTATTTGTTGAAAAATGCTGTAATATAATGGGAGTTAGCAAAAAGCAACGAAAAGAGGATTATAATACATATGTTAAGAGATTGTGATTTGGACAAGATAACAGATGGAAAGCGTTATCAGTTAACGGATATGGTAAAGGCGGATTGCGATGATTGTAAAGGATGTAGTGCATGCTGTCATGATATGGGGAATTCCATTGTTTTGGATCCGCTTGATTTTCATAGGATTGCAACACATTTGGGGGTGAAGTTTGAAGAAATGCTTGGTGATAAGATTGATTTGAATGTTGTAGATGGTATTATTTTGCCGAATTTACGCATGAGCATGGAAAAAGAGGGAGCGCCGTGTGGAT
This sequence comes from Lachnospiraceae bacterium, assembly GCA_017436865.1. Classification (GTDB taxonomy): domain Bacteria; phylum Bacillota; class Clostridia; order Lachnospirales; family Lachnospiraceae; genus COE1. The sequence continues at coordinate 32,861 of JAFSCH010000095.1, read as the reverse complement.
TTTTGAATGAAGAAGGAAGATGTAGCATTCACTCATACAGACCTGGAATTTGTCGCATTTTTCCACTAGGAAGAATTTATGAGGATAGAAGCTTTTCTTATATTTTGCAGGTACATGAATGCGTAAAAGAGAATAAGTCAAAGGTAAAGGTGAGTAAGTGGATTGATACACCGGATGTAAAGCGCAATCAAAAGTTTGTGTCAGACTGGCATTATTTTCTAAAGGACGTGCAGCAGTACTTACAGGAAAAAGCAGATGATGAGCTGATTAAGAAAATTACCATGCAAATTTTGCAGTATTTTTATATTGAGCCATATGATAGCGAACGGGATTTTTATGAGCAGTTTGATGTTAGACTTGCACAAATGAAGAAACTGTTGGGAATGATATGATAGAATTGATAAATGTGTCAGAAATAGAATACTACAATATGCGGTAATATTATTAAAATGGATGGAACTGTAATAATTGGAACGATTTACATACTTAGACAGATATTAAATGTTTGAAAAGAAGTTTATAGGAGAAAATAAGAAAGAAATCACGCCATGGTGGTTTCTTTTTTACTTTATAGGAAATTGCTGTAGCGTAGTGGTAGTTAGACAAGAATTTCGTGAGAAATTCTTGCCAAAGTGCTGTAACGTAAAGGCAAACACTTTTTTATACAAAAAGTATGTAAAATGGATGAATCCTAGATGTTAGGAGGTATGGAATATGAATATTGGCGGTTATAATGATGGAGTTTCTATCACAAATGGTCTTCCACTTGGACTTGCTTTTGGAATGGCAATGAATAATCAGGCGCTTGACAATTATGGAAAGCTTACTGAGTATGAAAAAGAAAAACTGATTGCCCGTAGTAAGGATGTAAAAACAAAAGAAGAAATGCAACAGCTCATAGATCAGCTTGGTGACAAAATGTATTAAAATCGAAGGAGGGTGCAAGTCACCCTTCTTTTTTTGCAAGTTAATATCTTCTTTTTACAGGTTACCTAAAGGTCTATTGAAGCATGATAACAGAAAAAGTATAGTAAGTATGAAGGAACGGAATAGTTACTATAGTTGCACTAAGAGAGGAACTGAAAGAGATGAAGGAAGTAATTAGAGTAGAACATTTAAAGAAATATTTTAAAGAAGTAAAGGCGGTTGATGATATTAACTTTTCCGTAGAAAGAGGAGAGTTGTTTGGTTTTTTAGGAGCAAACGGAGCTGGTAAGTCAACGACTATCAATATGTTGTGTACCTTATTTCCACCAACATCGGGTGAGGTTGAAATCTGCGGCTATAAGTTGGGTAAAAATAATGAAGAGATAAAGAAACACATTGGAGTCGTGTATCAAAACAACTGTCTGGATAAGTTGCTTACCGTAAAGGAAAATCTTTTATTGAGAGGAAGCCTTTATGAAACCAATAAAAAGAGGTTGCTTCAGAATATGGAAAATATCTGTAAAGTGTTAGAGTTAGAGAAAGTTATGAACTGGCGTTATGGAAAGCTTTCAGGAGGGCAAAAGAGACGTTGTGAGATTGCAACGGCATTGTTACATACACCGGATATTTTATTCTTAGATGAACCAACAACAGGTTTAGACCCAGCAACCAGAGAAAGTGTGTGGAATACGTTAAAGAAGCTACAAAATGAGATGGACATGACGATTTTCCTTACCACACATTATATGGAAGAAGCGGCAAGGGCAAATCATATAGCAATTATGGATAAGGGGCATTTGGTTCAGTATGGAACACCATTTTCACTAAAAGAACAGTTTGCTAAGGATAGATTAATCATAGTTCCAAAAGAAGAACATAAGGAAGACGTGATACAGCGTTTGGAACAACGAGAAATGAAGTTTAAGTGGAGGGAAGAGCGTATGTCAATTCTGATTGCAGATACGATGGCAGCCTTACCATTATTACAAGAGTTACATGCTTTGATAGAGGGATTTGAAGTTATTCAAGGAACAATGGATCATGTATTTTTACAGGTGACAGGAGGACAAAATGAGTAAATATGTAAGTTTAACAAGAAGAAATTGTATGGTCTTTTTAAGAGATACAACGGCAGTGTTTTTTTCACTGTTATCTATGTTGATGGTATTGTTAATGATGTGGGTATTCTTGGGAGATATGAATACGCAGGGAATTATAAATGTATTGGAACAGTATGGTGGAGAACGAAATGTGGTGCAGGATAAGGAAAATGCATTGAATTTAGTACAATATTGGACTTTGGCAGGACTTATGGTAGTCAATGCGCTTACGGTCACCTTGTCTGTGATTGGACTTATGGTAGGTGACGCAAATGAGAATAAGTTACAGAGCTTTTTTAGTGCACCCGTAAATAGAAGTGTGATTGCACTTTCTTATATTACGACAGCCGTTATCGTAGGTATGTTGTTTTGCATGATTACTCTTGGTGTTGCGCTTGGTTATATATGGATGACAGGTGGAGCGATGTTGTCAATGGGGGCAATCGTGCAGATTTTTGGATATACGTTGATGAATGTTTGCATTTTTGCTATTATCATGTATATGCTGGGTTTGTTTGTAAAGAGTAGTAGTGCATGGGGCGGAATTGCAACCGTAGTAGGAACTTTGGTAGGTTTTGTGGGAGCAATATATCTGCCAATGGGAGATTTACCAGCAGGAGTAGCAAATATGTTAAAATACATTCCTATTTTGCATGGAACATCTCTTATGAGAAAGGTTTGTTGTAAAGAAGCAATGGAGACTACATTTGCAGGAATACCAAAAGAAGTGTTAGACGCTTATCAGGAACATATGGGAATTACTGTATGTATGGACGGAGTAGAGGTAAGTGATGGAGCACAGATTTTATTTCTGTGTATGTGCGGTGTGCTAGCATTTCTACTGATTGCTTTCCTTACGAAGAGAAAAAACATTAGTGACAGATAAAGGAGCAAAGCTGTGAAGATTACAATTGTAGATGTGGCACCGGGGGAAGAGGAAGAAATGATTATACGCTGCAATCAATTAGATGACAGAATGTTGCAGTTGATGAATCAGTTTAAGAATAAAACAGATAAGCTTAATGTATATAAAGACGGAAATATTCATTTCATAGAGCCACAGGAAATCTATTATTTTGAGACCGTAGATCAGAAGGTTTTTGCTTATTGTAAGGATGAAGTGTATGAGATACGAAGCAGGATTTATGAATTGGAGGAAATGCTTGCAGCAAAGGATTTCTTTCGGGCTTCGAAATCTGTGTTATTGAATTTGAACGTAATCAAAAGTCTTTCGCCAGCCTTTAGTGGAAGATTTGAGGCGGTTTTGAAAAATGGAGAACATGTCATTATTTCAAGACAGTATGTCAGCCTATTAAAAGAAAAGCTTGGATTATAATGGTGAAAGGTGAGGGAAAAGATATGAATAGCAGTGTGTTGAAAGCACGTTTTAATATTGCGGTGGATGTGTTTTTTAAGGTAACCGTAGGAAGTATTTGTGTGAGTATGATTTTTATGACTCTATTCTGGGGTGTGGATGTGCAGATGGAAGTGGTGCCGTTTTTGGGGCAGATTTTGATTATGTCAGCACTTTGCGCTTTACTCAATCTGTTTCTTGATTATGAGAATGTGAAATCAAAAAAAAGAATGTTTCTATATATTGTATTGCATTACATATATGAAAATATTGCAGTACTAGGTTGTGGTCTTGCATTTAGGTGGTTCTACATATCAGATTGGAAAATGCTACTTGTCATGGTAGCAGGTGTTGCTGTGATATATTTTGGAATTATGTTTTTTAGTATGCAAAAAGATTACAAGACAGCGCAGATGATGAATGAGAGATTAAGTAAAAGATAAGCAAAATCTTGACGTAAATAGAGTTTAATGTTACTCTGTATAAGTAAAACCGATGAATGAGAGAAGTAGTCATTTGAGGGAATCACAGAGAGTCATGTAGGGGCTGAGAGCATGGCATTAGGGAGAATGATGAATGGACTCATGAGGGCAATCCAAACGTGTGTAAGCACTAGTAGGCATTGACGGAGCCTTACCGTTATAGAAGGAAGCATATGATGGTATGTTATACATGGTGGCAATAAGATTTTTTTGGTTCTTATCCTGTATAGGGTGAGAACCTTTTATATTATGCGACATTTTTTGTGTGCGAGAATATGCTATGGCATATAGTAGTTATTTTTGGGAGGATTTAGAAATGGGAAAGATTATTTTAACAGGTGACAGACCGACAGGTAGACTGCATGTAGGACATTATGCAGGTTCTTTAAAAAGAAGAGTAGAATTACAGAATTCAGGTCAGTTTGAGAAGATTTTTATTATGATTGCAGATGCACAGGCATTGACTGATAATGCAGACAATCCGGAAAAGGTAAGACAGAATGTAATCGAAGTAGCGTTGGATTATCTCGCATGTGGACTTGATCCGGCAAAGTCTACATTATTTATTCAGTCACAGATTGCAGAGCTTTGTGAGCTTTCATTCTATTATATGAATTTAGTTACTGTATCAAGATTGCAGCGTAATCCGACGGTTAAGACGGAGATTCAGATGAGAAACTTTGAAACAAGTATTCCAGTTGGGTTCTTTACTTATCCAATCAGTCAGGCAGCAGATATTACTGCATTTAAAGCTACTACAGTTCCAGTTGGTGAAGATCAGCTTCCAATGATTGAGCAAACCAAGGAAATTGTGCATAAGTTTAATTCTGTATATGCACCTGTTTTAGTTGAGCCTGAAGTATTACTTCCAGATAATAGTGCATGTAAGAGACTTCCAGGGATTGATGGAAAGGCAAAGATGAGCAAATCTCTTGGAAACTGTATCTATCTTGCAGACAGTGCGGATGAAGTAAGAACCAAGATTATGAGTATGTACACAGATCCGCTTCATTTACAGGTAAGTGATCCGGGACATATTGAAGGAAATACGGTATTTACTTATTTGGATGCGTTCAGTAAGCCAGAGCATTTTGAGAGATATTTACCAGAGTATGCAAATCTTGATGAGCTTAAGGCACACTATACAAGAGGTGGATTAGGTGATGTAAAGGTTAAGAAGTTCCTCAATAATGTAATGCAGGAGGAATTAGAGCCAATCAGAAACAGAAGAGCAGAGTATGAAAAGGATATTCCTGAAATCTATAACATCTTAAAGAAAGGAAGCGAAGAGGCAAGAGCAGTTGCGGCACAGACACTTTCTGAAGTTAAGAGTGCAATGAAAATTAATTACTTTGAGGATGCTGAGTTAATTAAAGCTCAGAGCGAGAAGTATGAGAAGTAATAAGCAGAGGAAAAAGAGTAACGATAAAGGTATTGAACAGTTACAATTAGAAAAGCCCATTAGCGAATAAATGCTAATGGGCTTTAAAAATGTTTATATTAATCTATCTAGTTAGCAAATAAACACTAAGGTCTTTGTCCGAGTCCTCCTTCCAGAGTCAGAGTCTCTCCTGTCATATACTTGAAATCAGGGGAGGCAAGCTGCACGCAGACACGGCCGATTTCAAGTTCAGCGTCGCCAAAGTGCCCTGCTGGCGGTGTGTGTACGTTTTTGTCAAATGCATCCGGATAAGCCTTTTGGAATTGTTCAAGCTGTGCAGTCCATGCAAGAGGGCAGATAATATTGACATTGATACCATCTTTTGCCCATTCAGTTGCAGCTACACGGGTAAGACCACGGATGCCTTCCTTGGCGGCTGCATAAGCACACTGACCAAAGTTGCCAAAAAGTCCGGCACCGGAGGCAAAGTTGATAACACTGCCTTTGGTTTTTGCAAGGTGCGGATAGCAAGCCTTCATATAGTAAAAGGCGGCGTAAAGACCGGAATACATTGCCAGATCAAACTGTTCGGTTGTATGCTCGGAAAGGGGTACACCAGAGGCAGAAGCTTGGGCATTATTAATCAGCACGTCAATTCTGTCAAAAGTTTCTATTGCCTTTTCGACCACGTTGTTTACAATTGCTTCGTTATTGGCACCAGCGTTTACATCTGCTTGCATAGTTAATACCTGAATATCATATAAACGTTCCAATTCCTCTTTGGCAGCATTTAATTTTTCGATATTACGTCCTGTAATAACGAGATTTGCCCCTTCTTTAGCATAAGCAGTAGCGATACCATAACCAATCGAACCACATCTTCCGTTACTAAGTATAGCGCGTCCTGCACCTGTAATAATTGCCGTTTTTCCTAATAAAAAGCTCATAGTTAACACTTCCTTTTTTATTTAGTATATCCAAATTATATAGGAAGAAATAAAATTTGACAATAGACTCAAAAGGATAAAAATGTCAGTTTATTAAGATGTGTTAGTATATTGTTTGGTATTAAAAAGTATGTGTGCTTTGTATAAATATGATGAGCATGGAGAAAATGATAAAAAGATATTTAAATTTGGGTTTAGGTGAGTATTATTCAAGTCTATGAGCACTCCTTTTCAAGCATTGTGAATAGCAAATGAATATGCCTCAAATGCAAACCCGCTTGTTTGGTATTTTCTAAATGGAGCGTTCGGCATGTTTGATTTATTCTGCTTTCCGCAAACTCGCCACGCGCCTTTGGCACGTTGCTCGGCCAGTGCTCCAAGCAGAATTTCATGCCTCCTTGCTCCATTAAGAAAATAGCACAAACCGCTCCAAAGCATTTTCAGCATATTCATTCGCTTTGATCCAAGTTTTGAAGGAGTGCAGTCAAGGTTATGAATAAGAACTTAGTAAATTATTACACTTCACTAAGTAAAAAACTTGATAAATTCTAGGCAATTGCAAATTGGGTATCAGAGAGAGAAAAACTATTTCTAGACCCAAAATAGAAACATATGCCGCCTAAGTCGGCTACTGTACCATGAATTCATAAAGTTTTGTATCTTGAAGGACTGTAATACTAGCAGTTATCCCGACTGAAGTATACCATTTGCTATATTGGTCGGGGTAAATAGTGTTAATCATCCCGACTAGAGTATAAAATTACTCATAGCAGTCGGGAAAATAGCCTCGCTCGAATATATGTGCCTGTGAGCAAGCTCCTGCAGCCAGTTCGGCTCATCTGTGCATGGCTCACTAAAATGGAATTTAATTAGCAAAATAGGAGGAGAATTATGGGAGAAAATCAAGCAATTGGAAAGCAGAGTATTGTATATGGTAGTCCTGTTTTGATAAAAGGGAGTGGTTCGATTGTAGGACAGAATGAAGGAAGTGGACCGCTTGGACAATATTTTGATAAAGTAGGAACAGATAAGAATGATATGTTTGGTGCCGATTCATGGGAAAAGGCAGAGAGTGCCTTACAGCAACAGGCAATTGCCATTACGCTGGAAAAGACAGGGCTAGAAGCAAAGGATGTACGTTATCTGTTTGCAGGAGATTTGTTAGGGCAGTCAATTGCTAGTTCGTTTGGAGTATTAGATTATCAGATTCCTTTTTTTGGGTTATTTGGAGCCTGCTCGACCTGTGGAGAGTCACTTTGTCTTGGCAGCATGGTGATTGCGGCTGGATATGCAGATACTGTGATGTGTCTGACCTCCAGTCATTTTGCCAGTGCGCAAAAGGAATTCCGTTTTCCATTAGAATACGGAGGACAGCGCCCGTTGTATGCGTCATGGACAGTGACAGGAAGTGCAGGTTTCATTTTGCAGCCTTTTAGTCTTAGTAATAAGGCGAAGGCTGCAAAGGATAATTATAAACGGAAAATAGGTATTACAGGAGTAACGCCGGGGAAAATTGTAGATTATGGTATTAAGGATTCCTTTAATATGGGATGTGCGATGGCACCTGCGGCAGCAGATGTGATTCAGACCAATCTTTCGGATTTTGGACGTACTCCAAAGGATTACGATGCTATTATTACGGGGGATTTGGGAAATATAGGAAAAGAAGCCTTATTTACTTTGTTACAAGAACAGAAAATTGATATAGCCGACCGCTATTATGATTGCGGTTTGTTAATGTATGATACAGAAAAGCAAGATGTGCATGCAGGCGGAAGTGGTTGCGGATGTGCAGCCACCGTACTGTCAGCATATCTTCTCAAAAAAATAGAAAGTGGTGAATGGAATAGGATTCTCTTTTTACCAACAGGGGCATTGCTCAATAAAACAAGTTTTAATGAGGGACAGAATGTGCCAGGTATATCGCATGGTGTTGTGATTGAAGGGATAGACTAGCATTTTGAGGCTTTACGAAAGAGAATATGAACAAAAAAGAAGCATGGCGTAACGTTATGCTTCTTTTTTATTTAATTAATAGGAAAATGCTGTAGCGTAGTGTGCATTAAACAAGAATTTCGAAAGAAATTCTTGCTAGTGTTTGCTGCTGAGCAAACACTTTTTTATGGTGTGAAAAATAATTTGGTCAAATCTGCTGTTTTGCACAAAATATTTCTATGTTTTATACATTTAACAAAAAATAAAATTAATTTAATCAGCTTAAATTGTTTAAAATATATAATAAACACGGAGAAAAAGTGGCTAAAACATCAATTGAAACAAGTGCGTTTTTAAGTTAAATTTGTTGCAACATAAAATATGCCGGCAATTTTTATGTTAGGTTGTATTAATTTTTTTAACAAAATATTTTTGGAGGTAATATATGAAAAGAAAACTCAAAAGCGTTCTATCATTCGTAGTTGGGACAGCAGCACTCGTATCCATGAGCTTTGGATTTAAGGGTCAGACAGTAAACGCCGCGGGTAATGAAAGTATCTATCAAGAAGTTATTGAATTTGAAGATGCAAAAAAATATGAACAAAATGGAAACAATTATATTGACTCTTCACGATTTTCAGGTTATTCAGGGAGTGGATATTTGTATCTAGCATCTGGTTGGGGCGAAGTTGATTTTACAGTTCCACAGGATGGAGAGTATAAGATAACAATTGTAACAAACGCTGATTCTTATAAGGAGAACTGGTTATACCTTGATGATAATGGAGTGGGGACTTTATATACATCTGGAAATAACTGGGATACATATACAGTTACATCATATCTGTCAGCAGGAACACATAAGTTTGGCGTATCAACAAGCTGGGGATATACAGCACTTGACTATGTGATGGTAGAGCCTGTTTCAGGAAGTACAGGCTCCGGCAGTTCAGATTCGTCTAACCAAGGCGGTAATAATAGCGACAATCAGGGAACACAGACGAACGGTATGTATGTAAGTGGAGGAAAGCTCTATGCAGCAGATGGTAGAGAGTTTATTATGAGAGGCGTAAACGTTGCTCATGCATGGTATCCGGATCAGACATATACTTCGATTAATGCTATTGCTGATCTTGGTGCAAATTGTGTTCGTGTTGTATTAGCAAATGGTCAGAAGTGGACAAGAACTTCTTATTCAGAAGTTCAAGATATTATTTCATGGTGTAAGGCAAGAGGTCTTATCTGCATCTTAGAAATGCATGATGCAACTGGTAGTGATAGTACATCTGATTTAAACAATGCAGTAAACTACTGGATTGAAATAAAGGAAATGTTAAATGCAAATAAAGATTATGTTATTGTAAATATTGCAAATGAATGGTATGGTTCGTGGAATAGTAGCGCTTGGGCAAGTGGAAACAAGAGCGCAATTCAGGCATTACGTAATGCAGGAATTGATAATGTCTTAATGGTTGATTGCGCAGGTTGGGGACAGTATCCAAATTCTATTAAGGAATATGGCAAGGAAGTATATAATGCAGATAGTCATGGCAATACAATGTTCTCTATCCATATGTATGAATATGCAGGTGGTGATGCTACTACTGTAAAGACAAATATTGACAATTCTCTTGCAACAGGAGTTCCTTTAGTAATTGGTGAATTTGGTGGCCAGCATACAAATGGTGATGTTGATGAATATACCATTATGAGTTACTGTCAGTGTAAAGGGACAGGGTATTTAGGATGGTCATGGAAGGGTAACAATTCGGATCTTGGCTATCTTGATGTTGCAAACTCATGGGATGGTTCGAGTCTTTCCGCTTGGGGTAATACCTTATTTTATGATACCTATGGTATTAAGAATACTGCTAGAATGGCATATTAAAATAATGTGCTTATAAATTTATAAGGTGTAAAAAAAGTGCAGAATCTGCGATAAATCATGGAGACTGCACTTTATGTTTAGGTTGTTTCGATTTATGCTTGTGACAGTTATCATAGGTTATCTAGCATTTGCATCAGTGCATCCGGATTATTGGATAGCAAGTTATAATATTCGTCAGTTTGAGTAGTAACGAGCAATGGCTAAATTCTTTACTTCTGTATATAGTATTTTTTTCGTAAATAGGTTATGGTATTATCATGGTAATTATAAAGGTACGGAATAATTACGATAAGATTTTTAATTGCAAGTTAAAAATAATGTAGTAGAAAAAGAGAGGATTTATACAGTGGTAGATAAAGAGAAAGTGGAATATGCAATAAGATTATTGCTTGAAGGAATAGGAGAGAATCCTGAGAGACCCGGACTTGTTGATACACCCAATCGAGTTGCAAGGATGTACGAGGAGCTGTTATCCGGATGTGAAGAAGATACACAAAAGCATTTAATGAAAACATTTCCTGCGCAAAATAGTGAAATAGTGATTGAAAAGGATATACAATTTTATTCTCTATGTGAACATCATTTGTTACCGTTTTTTGGAAAGGTACATATAGCATATATTCCGAATGATAAAGTTGTTGGTATTAGTAAATTGGCAAGAACGGTAGAAGTATATGCTAGAAGATTACAAATACAAGAGCAGATGACAACGCAGATAGCTGATGCTTTAGAAAAAAACTTATCTACCAAAGGTGTTATGGTTATGGTAGAGGCTGAACATATGTGTATGACAATGCGTGGTGTAAAAAAGACAGGTAGCAAAACGATTACTGTCGCAACAAGAGGATGTTTTTTGACGGACCCAACTCTGAAAGAGATGTTTATGAATTTAATCAAATAAAAGGCACTTTGTAGTTGGGCATTTAAGTGGGAGAAAACAAGTGAAATATCAAAAAATACTTGAGAACGAAGAATATAAGAAATATTTAGAGAAAATTTGTTATCTAGAAAAAGACCGAATTTATTGCAAACATGACTTAATACATAGTCTTGATGTCGCAAGGATATGTACCATTATGATGTATGAGCAGGGAAAAGCCGTGAGCCGCGATATCGTATATGCTTCAGCATTATTGCATGATATTGGTCGTTTTAAGGAGAATACGGAGAATCACGAAGCGTTGTCTGTGGATATCGCGAAGAATATATTACCGGTTTGTGGATATACAAATTCGGAAATATCGGATATAGTAGAGATCATTTCTTTTCATAGAGGGAACTATTCCATAAAGCAGATTGATGAATTAGTAATGCTTGGAAAACTTGATTTAAAAGAGAGTTTTAGAATTGCGGATCAGCTTTCAAGAAATTGTTTTTGCTGTAAAGCGTCAAGTTCATGTAAATGGAAGGAAGAAAATAAAAGTACTAATATTATGATGTGATAGATGGAGAGAATGATTGAAATGATAATAGGAAACAAGGAGTTTGTTTTTTCTAAAGGGAAATCCTATATCATAGGAATATTGAATATAACGCCGGATTCCTTTTCAGATGGTGGAAAGTATACGAATATAGATGGGGCACTACGCCAGACAGAACGAATGGTGTTAGAAGGTGCTGATTTAATAGATATTGGCGGAGAATCGACTCGTCCGGGTTACACAGCAATATCGGAGCAGGAAGAGATCGAACGAATAGCACCAGTCATAGAGAGATTAAAGAAGAATTGTGATATACCTATTTCAGTTGACACATATAAGTGGAAAGTAGCAGAAGCAGCAATACATGCAGGTGCTGATATGATAAACGATATATGGGGCCTTGAGTTTTATAGTGATACGGAGCATAAGATGGCAAAAATTATTGCAAAAGCCAATGTTCCCGTGTGCCTTATGCATAATCGTGTTGAAGGGTTAAACTGCGAAAATGAAGATGTGTTTGTGGATATGTTGATGACAGACATGAAGCGAAAAGTTCAATTAGCAAAAGAAAATGGTATTAAAGTCGAACATATAATACTTGACCCAGGAGTTGGATTTGCAAAAAATCTAAATGAGAATAAATGGTGTATTCCGGCGATTAAGCATTTAAAACAACTAGGATATCCAATTTTGCTTGGAATATCAAATAAATCAATGATTGGTATGATAAGCAATCTTCCTGTTGACCAAAGGAAAGAAGGAACCATAGCGTTAAACGTGCTCGGAAGACAGTATGGATGTGATTTTTTTAGGGTTCATGATGTAAGGAGTAATAAAAGAGCTCTAGATGTTGCAGATGCGATTTTGTATAAAGAATAGATTGAGGATGAAAAATGAATGGTGAAATAATTATTAAAAGTCTTGAATGTTTTGGTTTTCATGGGGTTCTTGGAGAAGAAAAGAAGTTAGGCCAAAAATTTATAGTATCTGCGAAATTAAAAGTTGACTTCACAAAAGCGGTTGATGCGGATGCGTGTGAAAATACCGTTAATTATAGTGAAGTATGTCAGTTGATTTCTAATGTAGTGAAAGATACAAATTTCAATTTAATTGAGTCTTTGGCAGATAGAATAACAAAAGAAATATTGCTTGGTTTTCCATTGGTTGAGAGTGTATATGTTAAGGTAGAAAAACCATGGGCACCAATAAAGTTATGTTTGGATACCGTTGCCGTTGCAGTTGAAAAAAAGTGGCATACCGTTTATCTTGGTGTTGGCTCTAATATTGGCGATTCGGAAGCAAATATAGAGAGTGCAGTAAGGATGATTAAAGAATCAGAATATAATAAGGATGTAACGATATCCAATTTGATAAAAACAAAACCATATGGATATAAAGAGCAAGATGATTTCTTGAATGGTGCTATTTCTTTAAAGACTTTTATGGAGCCGAATGAGTTATTGTGCTTTCTTCAAAAAATAGAAGAAGAGCTTAAGAGAATAAGAAAAATACATTGGGGACCTAGAACCATTGATTTGGATGTATTGTTGTATGACGATTTAGTGACTGTAGAGCAGAATTTGGTGATACCGCATCCGGATATGTGTAATCGTGATTTTGTATTAAAACCTTTGTGTGAGCTTAATCCGTATTTAGTACATCCTCTAAACAAAAAGCGTTTTGTTGAAATATATAATGAACTGCAGCTAGAAAAAGAGTATGAAAGAACACTTTAAATCATGGTGATAAGTAACTCATAAAAGAAACAACATAAAAATGTAGAAAAATAATAAAAAATAAAAAAAAATCAAAATACATATAATATTATGACAACATTTGCCGATATACATTACATAGAGGGAGAGTTAACATAGAATACAGTCATAAAATAAAAACATAAGTACTTCTTATAAAAACGTGCAGGCAAGAGGGGGCTTGCACGGTATATAAGGGAAAGGAGTAATGTATGGAGGTTAAAAGTGCTGGTGTAGCATTGCAGCTTAATTCGGCGGCAATTGCAGTGGATAACATGGGTTCTGATGGAAATCAAAGAGAGCAGGCTAAGAAAGCAGAGCGTGTTGAAGCTGAGAAGAAGCTTGAACAAGTAGAAGAGACGGTGAAGGTATCTATTTCTGCGGCAGGAATGAGAAAAAGTCTTCGCCAGGAACAGCTTGCAGCAAAACAGGATGATGATTTGGCAATAGAATCAGAAATCGAAGAAATGATGAAAAAGATGGAAGGGTTATCCAGTCAGGTTATTAATGGTAACTTCTCCATGCAAGACAGACTTAATTTCCAGGGAGAGATTAAGAAATTAACCACTGAGCTTAACCGAATGAATGGTGATGGAATATCTTTTACCAAGTATGATAATGCCCAACTTTCCCAGAGAATTAATGATCTTACCAGAACAATCAGTGAAGCGGCTGTTTATCACAGAACAGCAACAGCACTGTTTATGGTGAAGAATCAGCAAAAGGCAGGCATGGCGAGAACAAGACTCGATATTGCCATCTGATATTTACAAAAATCCGATATAACATTGTATCAGAGCCGATTGTAAGGAAGGGAAAAGTGACATAGATAAAGCCCATTGTTTTTAACAGTGGGTTTTTTGCGTGTTTATCTTGACATTTTGATGTTATTGAAGCATGATTGTATAAAACAGGAAATATGTTAATGTTCTATTAATGAAACTATTTTACTGTGAATGACGAAAGAAAAGGAAAAGTAAATGCGTCAAATGGAATTTAAAATGGAGCGTCCTGGCTTAATTAAAGAAGGCGATGTAGTTACCGTTACAGAGGGCGTCCTGCCAAGTAATTATTATTACACCATTGATCCGGCGCTTGCGATGTCAGGGAATATACCATTTCGTGAAAGACTTCTTGCAAGAAGTGGAAACGTATTGTCTGTTATTGAAAACGAGCGAGGATTTTATGTAACAGTTGAGTTTGAAGCGTAACGAAACTGCAGAAAATAACAAGAATAGGAGATAATAATATGTTAAAGAAAATTAGTACAGACAAAGCACCGGCAGCAATTGGACCATATTCACAAGCAGTTGTAGCAGGAGATTTTTTATATGCTTCCGGTCAGATTCCAATCAATCCAGAGACAGGTAATGTAGAGGCAGTTGGAATTACAGAACAGGCTGAACAGTCTATGAAGAACGTAGGTGAGATTTTAAAAGCAGCAGGTGTGTCTTATGATAACGTAGTAAAGACAACTTGTTTTCTTGCTGAAATTGCTGACTTTGCAGCATTTAATGAAGTATACGCAAAGTATTTTACCGAAAAGCCTGCAAGAAGCTGTGTAGCAGTAAAGGATCTTCCAAAGGGTGTTCTTTGTGAAGTAGAAGTAATTGCATACTTAAAATAGGTAATGAAAAGCTATAAATGTAAGAGTTATGGTAACTATTTAGCAGGAATACGTATTTACTGCGGATTCCGTGAGAAAATGTAGAATGAATAAGAAAAAATCCATTTGCAAAGCAAATTTAGGATGGATTTATTGCATGTAATTATGAAGGTACTGAATAATTACGAGTTATGAAAGATATGAGTGCTGAAATGAAAAATATAGTATTAATTGGTATGCCCGGAGCTGGAAAAAGTACAGTTGGTGTCGTGCTTGCCAAGAGAATGGGCATGTCTTTTATGGATTCTGATTTAGTGATTCAGGAGAAGGAAGGCAAAACACTTCATGAAATTATCGAAGAAAAAGGAACAGAAGGGTTTCTTAAAGTAGAAAATAGAGTGAATGCAACAATTTCAACGAATAACACTATTATTGCAACAGGTGGAAGTGTTATCTATGGGCAAGATGCCATGGAGCATTTAAGCCAAATTGGAACTGTGTGTTATTTAAAACTTTCTTATGAAAGCATAGATGAACGTTTAGGTGATTTGACACAACGAGGTGTGGCTCTTAAAGAGGGGCAATCTCTTATGGATTTGTATAAAGAGAGAACACCTTTATATGAAAAATATGCAAATCTTACAATTGATTGCGAGAATAAAAACATTCGTGAGATTGTGAATGAAATTTCCTGCATATTTCAAGCATAAATCCACATAATACCTTTAAAGATATACAATATCAGGAAGGTGTGTAGAAAATGGATTATGTGAATGCCTTTTGGGTTGGAGGATTAATTTGTGCATTGGCACAGGTGCTTTTAGACCGAACCAAAATGTTACCGGGACGTGTTATGGTATTACTGGTATGCTTGGGAGCTGCTATTAGTTTTTTTGGCTTGTATGAACCATTTGCAAAGTATGCAGGAGCCGGAGCAACAGTTCCTCTTTTAGGATATGGAAACATATTGATGGAGGGAATAAAGGAAGCGGTAGATAAAGAAGGATTCATCGGATTATTTAAGGGCGGATTTACCAATGGTGCAGTGGGATGTTCAGCAGCATTGATTTTTGGATATCTTGCCAGTATGATTTTTAAGTCAAAAGTAAAGAAAGTATAAACGAATAGAAAAGCCCATAATCGGTTATGTTAGAAATAATCGATTATGGGCTTTTTGGTAATAAATATTTAAATTTCTTCAAAATCAAGTTGTAAATGATCAAAGAGTTTTCGTATGTATTTATCCCATACAGCATCCGTTGTTTTATCCATGAGAAAGGTGCTAAAAGCGGTTCCGGTTACACAGGTTACATGTCCGTTATCGTATCGGATATTCAAAACCAGAGACCGGATGAGGTCTTCACTAACTTCGCAGTCTGGATGTGAAGCAATACTTGTAACTAGAGCCGGAGAAGCATGAAGAATTACTCGAAAGGATACCGGAGTTTTTTTTCCTTTGATTAATTGAAAGCAAACGGGGCGGATATCCTTCCAAAGTGAGAATTCAGGAAGCCCTTGTTTCATATTAGAAATCTCTTCAGGGGTATAAAAGCTTTTTACAATGTGGCCATCAATATGAAAAGTGTTAAAAGTAGTAATAGATGCCTCTTCTACCTGAAAGGAATCAAACTGTTCGGAAACAAGTAGGGAATTCATAATACTTTTGGTATTTTTTATTTGTAAAGCAATCATGTAAAAGCTCCTTTTTCAAATCATAATATTTACTAGTATATAACGAAATAGGGCAGTATGTAAATTATTTTAGTAAAAGCTCTTTTCAAACAAAAGGATATATGTTAACATATTACATAGTAATAAAAACTACATAAAATGGTTGGAAATAGTGCAAGAGGTATAGAGATGAGCTATAAAATTGTAGTAGATAGTTGTTGTGAATTACCAGTAGAACTAAGAAAAAATATTGAATTTGAAAGTGTTCCACTAACTTTGATTGTTGGTGATGTATATGAAAAAGAAGATGACGAGACCTTTGATCAGAAAGAGTTTTTAGAGATAGTAGCGAAGAGTCCAGTTTGTGCAAAATCAGCGTGTCCATCACCAGAGCGTTATATGCAGGCGTATCAGACAGATGCGGAGAACGTTTATGTAATAACCTTGTCTTCTCATTTAAGTGGTAGCTATAATAGTGCAATGCTAGGAAAAAATCTCTATCATGAAACATATGGTGAGAAGAATATTTATGTAATAGATTCTGAGTCTGCTTCCTGTGGAGAAGCTCAGATAGCATTAAAAATTATGGATTTAGAAGCAGAAGGGCTTTCTTTTGAGGAAATTATAGAAAAAATAGAAGTATTTGTTAAAGAAATGAATACTTATTTTGTCCTTGATAATCTAGATACATTAAGAAAAAATGGTAGAATGTCGGGTGTAAAAGCACTGGTGGCATCAACCTTAAGTATAAAACCTGTTATGGGTGCAGAAGATGGCGTTATTGTTCAGCGTGGACAGTCTGTTGGAATTAAGAAAGCTCTTGCTAAGATGGTTGAATTTGTTGTCAAGGAAGCAGTAGAGCCTGAGAAGAAAAGACTTTTGATTACACATTGCAATGCACCGGAAAGAGCACAGAGTGTTAAGGAACAGTTAGAAACAAAATTACCGGTAAAAGAGATTCACATTATTGATACGGCTGGACTTAGTAGTTTGTATGCTAATGATGGCGGTATTATAGTAACATTATAAAATTGCTTATATCTTGTCTGTTTATAAAAAAACGTAGGTTTCGAAAGAGGCCTACGTTTTTTGTTACATGTCATCTAAATCTTCCTTTAAATACTTAAATTCGGAATGATGAAAAGGATTTATTTTGAATTTTTCTCCATCATGCATAAGGATGGAGATTGGACTTATTTTAATAACATATTGCATATTAATAATGTGTTTTTTGGATATTCTGCAAAATTCTCTATGTGGCAGAGTCAGAATCTGAAATTCACTAATATCAATGTTGATATTTTTCTGAGAGCCATCTGCTAACCTAAGTATATAACCTGATTGATTAGGCATACAATAACAAATACTATCTTTTGGTATATACTGAATTCCGTCTTCACAAGGAATGGTAATGGTCTCTACGTTTTTATGCACATGAGCATCACCAAGCTTTAATAGTTCAGGAAGTGGATTATGAACATAGGGCTTTTGTATATGCACGACAGTTTCAGGAAGATTGGTAAACGAAGTATAATCAATGGTAGAAGAACATAGGATTAAGGGTGCGTTTAAACCCATCTGTACAAGTTTATCGATAATCTCTTCAGCAACGGTTGGTGTAGCTGTCATATCTAGAAAAATCATATCATACATCATAGGATTGCGAAGAAAATGATCTTTATCACCATAAGAGTCGACATATAGAATATTTGGTGTACACGCACGTTTGTTTGATTCTCTGGAAAGTAAACGCTCTAAATGTTTTCGATCAGCAACATTATCGTCACAAATAGCGATATGCATATTATTTCCTCCAATTTTTAGTTTATTAAAGTGAAATTCGGGACTGTGCATAGAAATTTTTGTAAATCTTGCAGTCCCGAATTGTGAATTACATTATGGTAAATTGCAATGGTGAATGAATAAGAACAAACACTGCCACAATCTGCAAGAACAGAATGAACGGCATACCATAAACAAAATACCAGTGTTTCGTTTTATGATGAAATACTCTCATGCCAATGATAGAACCAATACTGCCACCAATTAGGGCAATGATAAAAAGAGTGGATTCCGGAATGCGCCATAGCTTTTTCACGGCACGTCTTTTATCAATGCCCATTAAGGCAAAGCCAATTAGATTTAGCACAATAAAATAGCCTACAATGATGCTGATTACAATCATTAGTTCTTTTCAACTTCCTGAAGCTTCATAGCACGCACTTTGCATGATAATCCAAAGAGGTTGATGAAGCCTTCTGCATCATGATGGTCATAAAGGTCACCAGTTGTGAAGGAAGCGATACTTTCATTATATAAAGAATATGGGCTTGTTTCGCCTGCTTTGATGATGTTACCCTTGTAAAGCTTGAACTTAACTTCACCAGTTACATATTCCTGAGTTTTTTCGATAAATGCCTGAATAGCCTCACGCTTAGGTGTGAACCACTTTCCTTCGTATACAACATCGGCAAACTTATTACCCATTTCTTTCTTCAAGGTATAAGTATCACGATCAAGGATAAGTTCTTCTAACTGCTGATGAGCTTCCATGAGGATTGTTCCACCTGGAGTTTCATAAACACCACGAGACTTCATACCAACAACACGGTTTTCAACGATGTCAACAATACCGATACCATGCTTTCCACCAAGTCTGTTTAATTCACGGATAATGTCAGAAACCTTCATCTGCTTGCCATTTACAGAAGTAGGAACACCCTTTTCGAAAGTCATAGTTACATATTCACCTTCTTCAGGAGCCTTTTCAGGAGTAGTACCTAATACTAATAAGTGATCGTAGTTTGGCTCGTTTGCAGGATCTTCAAGTTCAAGACCTTCATGGCTGATGTGCCAGATGTTGCGGTCGCGGCTGTAAGAAGTGTCTGCGGAGAATGGAAGGTCAATTCCATGAGCTTTACAGTATTCAATTTCAGATTCACGAGAATCCATAGTCCACTTGTCGTTTCTCCATGCAGCAATAATCTTGATGTCTGGAGCAAGAGCCTTAATACCTAATTCGAAACGAATCTGATCATTACCCTTACCGGTAGCACCGTGGCAAATAGCAGTAGCGCCTTCTTTTCTAGCGATTTCAACAAGTCTCTTAGCGATAAGAGGTCTTGCCATAGAGGTTCCTAATAAATATTTATTTTCATAGATTGCATTTGCTTGTACACATGGAACAATATAGTCATCACAGAATTCATCAATAACATTTTCGATATAAAGCTTTTCTGCACCACAGAATTTTGCTCTTTCTTCAAGACCGTCAAGCTCCTCGTCCTGTCCACAGTCGATACAAACACATACAACTTCATAATCGAAGTTTTCCTTTAACCATGGGATAATAGCGGTAGTGTCAAGACCACCGGAATACGCTAAAATGACTTTTTCTTTCATAATAAGTCCTCCTTATATATATGTATCATAATACTTCAACCATTATAGGTTTATGTTCATGCAAATAATATACAACATTACAACATAGAAATCAAGTGAAAAATTATTCACGATCTATTGACAAAACGTCTTAAAAA
The DNA here is from genome assembly GCA_017436865.1 of Lachnospiraceae bacterium. GTDB lineage: Bacteria > Bacillota > Clostridia > Lachnospirales > Lachnospiraceae > COE1. Next base: position 12,856 of record JAFSCH010000095.1, on the reverse strand, counting down.
TGCAAAAATGAATACACTTCTATGTATAATATACATGTTCAGGTGTATAAAAATGCATCAAATATTCAGACTGGTATGGCGAAACAGAGCAAGACCATAGAATGAGAGTACGCTTTAAGGGTGGATGTCATTACATATGAGAATGTAGGGAATGCTAAATATATAGAAAAGAGTTGTATTTCCGTGAATGTTATACTATGATGTAAATTGGACTTGACTCCAAACAGCAAGTAAAATTGTAATTCAGTGAATGAAGATAGAAGGATTGGTGTTGAAATGGTAAGGGTAATGACAATCGAGGATTATGATCAGGTACATGCTTTATGGATGAGAATCAAGGGCTTTGCAATTAGAAGTATTGATGATTCCAAAGAAGGTGTGGCAAGATTTATCCGAAGAAATCCGACAACGAGTGTTGTGGCAGTAGAGGATGGGAAGATTGTAGGAGCAATTTTGTGTGGTCATGATGGAAGAAGAGGCTGTCTTTACCATGTATGTGTAGACCCAGAGTATCGAAGACGTGGAATTGGAAAAGAGATGGTTGTCTTTTGCATGGAAGCATTAAAAAAGGAAGAAATTAATAAAGTATGCCTGATTGCATTTAGTGCAAATGACATTGGAAATGCTTTTTGGCACAAGGTAGGTTGGGTAGAACGTGAAGATTTGAATTATTATGACTTTGTTTTGAATAGTGAGAATATAACGAAGTTTAATGTTTAACGTATAGAGTACATATATAATAGGAAAGGAAAGTGGCAGTATGAAGGTTATTGATGGAGGCGTTACCGCAGCAAAAGGATTTCAGGCAGCTTGTTGTGAAGCAAATATTAAATACAAGAACAGAACAGACATGGCAATGGTATATTCCAGTCAGCCATGTGAGTGTGCTGGTACTTTTACTACGAATGTAGTAAAGGCAGCATGTGTGCAGTGGGACCAGAAAATTGTATACTCTGGAGAGCCAATGCAGGCAGTTGTTATTAATTCTGGAATTGCCAATGCATGTACAGGTAAGGAAGGTTTTGATGCATGTGAAGCAACAGCAAAGGCTGTAGAAAAAGAATTAGGTGTTCCGTTTTCAAATGTAGCAGTTGCATCAACCGGTGTGATTGGTATGCAACTTCCGGTAGAAAAGCTGGTAAATGGAGTGACTGCTATGAGTAAGACCTTAGATGAGTCATTAGAAGCAGGAACAGCGGCAGCAAAGGCAATCATGACAACAGATACCATTCATAAGGAAGTGGCTGTTACTTTTGAAATTGCAGGAAAAACAGTAACACTGGGTGGTATGAGTAAAGGTTCGGGAATGATTCATCCTAATATGTGTACGATGTTAGGATTTTTGACAACAGACCTTGCTATTGAAAAGTGTTTATTACAGGAAGCATTAAGTGATGTAGTAAAAGATACCTTCAATATGATTACGGTTGATGGTGATACTTCTACGAATGACACACTTTTGATTATGGCAAATGGACTTGCTGAGAATGCGAAGATTATAGAAAAAGGTATAGAATACGAAACTTTTGTAAGTGCGTTATCTTTTGTATGTGAGTATTTGGCAAAGAAGATGGCTGGTGACGGAGAAGGCGCAAGTAAGCTTTTTGAGGCAAAGGTTGTGAATGCAAAGAGTAAAGATGATGCAAGAACACTTTCTAGAGCCATTGTAGCAAGTAATCTGTCAAAGGCTGCGATTTATGGATGTGATGCAAACTTTGGACGTTTCTTATGTGCTATGGGATATTCCGGTGCACAGTTTGACCAAAATGATGTAGAGTTGTTCTTTGAGAGTAAGGAAGGACGTCTTCAGGTATTTGATAAAGGAACTCCAATTGTGTTTGACGAAGCTTTAGCAGCAAAGATTCTTGGAGCAGAAGAGGTTACGATTTTTGTAGATATGCATGAGGGCAGTGAGGAAGCAACCGCGTGGGGCTGTGATCTGACCTATGATTATGTTAAGATTAATGCGGACTATAGATCATAAGTAGCTTTTTTGTAGGAATACGCATTTACTGCGGATTTCAATCTTAAGTTTTTGGGAGGAAAAAGTAATGAATCACGATATGGATAAGTTTTTAGCAAAGGCAGAGGTTTTGATTGAGGCTTTGCCATATATTCAGAAGTTTAACAGAAGAATTATTGTTGTTAAGTATGGCGGAAGTGCCATGAGCAATGAAGAATTGCAGAAGAATGTTATCAAGGATGTTACCTTATTGAAGCTTGTTGGATTTAAGCCAATTATCGTTCATGGTGGTGGGAAAGAAATCAGCCGCTGGGTTGGTAAGGTAGGCAAAGAAGCTAAATTTGTAAATGGTCTTCGTGTAACAGATGCGGAAACCATGGAAATTGCAGAAATGGTATTAAATAAGGTAAATAAGAGTCTTGTTACCATGGTTCAGGAGCTTGGTGTTAAGGCTGTTGGTATCAGTGGAAAGGATGGCGGCCTTTTAAGAGTAGATAAGAAATATTCTGACGGACAGGACATTGGATTTGTAGGTGATATCAAAGAAGTAAATGCAAAGATTTTATATGATATGTTGGAAAATGATTTCCTTCCAATCGTAGCACCAATCGGTCTTGATGATAATTTTGATACTTATAATATCAATGCAGACGACGCAGCATGTGCAATTGCTAAGGCAGTAGGAGCAGAAAAGCTGGCATTCTTAACTGATATTGAAGGCTTATATAAGGATATTAACGATAAATCAAGTTTTATTTCCAGATTATCAGCGACACAGGCGGATCAGTTGATTACAGATGGCTTTATTGGTGGTGGTATGCTTCCAAAGCTTACAAACTGTACATCAGCAATCAAGAATGGTGTAAACAGAGTACATATTTTAGATGGACGTATTCCACATTGTCTATTGCTTGAAATTTTTACGAATAATGGCATTGGAACTGCAATTGTGACAGATGAAGAGTTAGAACATGAAGCATAAGAAATAGGAGAAAAGCTATGAATATGAAAGAGTATATTGATGAAGCAGAACGTGACCTTCTCCATACCTATAATCGTTATCAGATTGTATGGGATAAGGGGGATGGCGTACATCTTTATGATATAGAAGGAAAGAAGTACCTTGACTTTGTATCAGGCATTGGCGTATTTGCTTTAGGTTATAATAATAAGGCTTATAATGATGCTTTGAAGGCGCAGATTGATAAGATTACACATACTTCGAATTATTATTACAATATTCCGGCTATTGATGCAGCAAGAAAGCTGAAAGAAGTTTCAGGAATGGATAGAGTCTTCTATACCAATAGTGGTGCAGAAGCTGTGGAAGGTGCTATTAAGGCAGCGAAAAAGTACGCTTTTTTACGTGACGGTAATACAGATCATGAGATTATTGCATTGAATCATTCTTTCCACGGAAGAACGATTGGAGCATTATCTGTAACTGGAAATCCACATTACAGAGAGGCCTTTGAACCATTACTTCCAGGTATTAAATATGCGGATATGAATGATTTTGAGAGCATTAAGGCACAGGTTACAGATAAGACTTGTGCAATTATCATGGAAACAGTACAAGGTGAAGGTGGAATTTATCCAGCAACACAGGAGTTTTTACAGCAGGTAAGAGCACTTTGTGATGAAAAGGACATCCTGCTTATTTTAGATGAGATTCAGTGTGGTATGGGAAGAACAGGTACCATGTTTGCATGGCAACGTTATGGCATTAAGCCTGACATTATGACAAGTGCGAAGGCAATTGGTTGCGGAGTGCCTGTAGGAGCATTTTTATTGACCGAAAAGGTGGCACAGAATTCTCTTACAAGTGGTGACCATGGAACAACTTATGGTGGTAATCCGCTCGCATGTGCAGGTATTTCAAAGGTTCTTGACTTGTTTGACGAACTGCATATTTTGGATAATGTAAATGAGGTTGGTGGATATCTTTCTGACAAGCTTGATGAGATAGTGGAAAACTATGACTTTGTGAAGGCACACAGAGGAGTTGGAATGTTACATGGGTTGGAATGTAACGGACCTGTAGGTGAAGTTATCAATAAGGCTTTGGAGAAAGGATTGCTTTTAATTAATGCCGGAACCAATGTAATTCGTTTTATTCCGCCACTTATCATTACCAAAGAAAATGTGGATGAAATGTTGGAGATTTTAAAAGAGTGTATATAACAACCAAAGATATAGAATAGTTATGTATGCTTATTAGAAAGAAGGACATAGGTATTAGAATGAATACGAGAAAAAAACGAATATCCGTACTGGCAATTGTATTAGTGTTGGTAGCTGTTTGTTTATTTGGTATCCTATTTTCCGGCCAAAAAGGAAAAGAGCTTTCATTTGGTGTGGTTCAGAAGGAAACAGTACATTTGTGGTATACCGATGCAGGATTAACAGATTATTTGAATAGTAAGGCAGTAAGCTTTTATGAAACAACAGATATCCGAGTAGAGCCAATGTTGGTATCGGGGTTGGAGTATCTGGAAGCAATTAATCAGGCAAGTGTCGAGGCAAAAGAGGATGCACCGGATGTATTTATCCTTACGAATGATTCGTTGGAAAAGGCATATCTTGCAGGTTTGGCGACAGAACTGAATTCAGTTTCAGATTTGACCGATAGTAAATATTATAGTCAGGCGGCACAAAATGCAGTTTCTTATCATGGGAAGTATCTTGGTTATCCATTGTATTTTGAGACGAGTGCGTTGTTATATAACAAAACATATTTGGAACAGATCGTAGAGGCGGAAGAAACACTGACTAATGCAGATGAGTTGGTTCCGGGATCAATAGCAGATATTTTGAACTTTGCAGATCAGTATTCAACACCGGAAAATGTAGAATATTTCTTCCGATGGGACGTTTCGGATATTTTTTATAACTATTTCTTTATTGGAAATTACATCTCTGTTGGTGGAATAGCCGGAGATAATAGTGAAGAGATTGATATTTACAACGAAGATGCGATTGCAAGTCTTTCGGTATATCAAGATTTAAATCAGTTTTTCTCTATTGATACAAAGGAGACTAACTATGATACGATTATGCAGGAGTTTCTTGAGGGAAAAACAATATACACGATTGCAACGAGTGATTGTATGAAAAAGCTTGAGGAAGCAAAAGAAAACGGCGAATTTGCATATGAGTATGGCATTGCAAACATACCGGACATTAATACGGAGCTTACAACCAAAGGAATGTCTGTAACAAATGCGCTGGTTGTGAATGGATATTCCAAGCAAAAAGAAGCTGCGAATCGTTTTATTGAGTATCTTGCAAAGGAAGATGGTAATGAGTTATATGAAAAGACAGGAAAGCTTCCAGCAAGAATACAGACTGAATATGCCAATAATAATATAATGGCATTTTCACAAAATTACGCAAAATCTGCCTCGATTCCAAAGATGGTAGAAACAAGTAATTTCTGGGTAGAATTAGAAATTTGTTTTGCTAAAGTATGGAGCGGAGAAGATGCCAATGAAGAACTAAAAGTACTGTCTGAGCAGATTAAGACACAGCTTGCAGGTGAGCCTGTAACGGAACAGGAATTGGTAACGCCGGTGGTTGAACTGTTACCAGAGGGTGAAACAGCAGGCGAAGAATAGTTATATAAGGGTAAAGAATGTGGAAAGTGCATTCTGGTGTTGATAAAGCGCTACATAAGCTAGATTTTTCTAATGAATAAAAAGAGATAAATAATCCAATCATATATGTAAACGGAAAGAAAGAGGTTTGCTAATATGATTGGATTTTTTATTGCCTTGTTATCGGGAACCTTGATGAGTGTACAAGGAGTATTTAATACGAAGGTCACAGATAACTCAAGTATTTGGGTTGCAAATGCATTTGTTCAGTTTACAGCTTTTTTAGTATGCATCGGAGCATGGTTTATATCAGACCGGACATCTTTTAAGTCATTACTGACTGTAGAGCCAAAATATTTTCTGCTTGGAGGTGCGATGGGGGCTTTTATTACACTGACAGTTATCAAGAGTATGGATGCTTTGGGACCGGCGAAAGCGGTTATGTTGATTGTGATTGCGCAGTTGATTGTGGCATATTTTATTGAGGTTTTAGGACTGTTTGGCGTAGATAAACAACCTTTTAGTTGGAGAAAAGTAATTGGAGCATTGATAGCCATAGGTGGTTTTGTGCTTTTTAAGTGGGAAAAATGAAGTAGCTATAAAGGAAAGGTTTTTCGGTAGAGAATTTGTGTATAGCACAAATTTAAAAAAAATGAAATGTAGTATTGTGCTTGGACACGATTTATCATAGAATAGGATATGCATAGAGGGGCTTTTATGATGATTACACGATAAAGGTGGAGGAATCATGTTAAAAGAACTATGTAAGAATAAGAAAAAGTTAATAAACAAAAAGTTAGGGAAAGTACTTGTTGGAGTGCTTTCTTATTGTATGCTTTTAAGTGGTTGTAAAAGTGCCTCGCAAGATGACATCTCATGGGAACGAGAGGGAAAAACGATAGAAGTAGAGTTATTGTCTGAAGAGGGTGTTGATCAGTCAGAAGAAGTATATGGAACTTTGGAAGAGATGACAGATTCACAGGTGGATATGATATATGTATATATTTGTGGTGCAGTAACAGAACCTGGCGTGTATCAGATTGCAGAAGGGAGTAGACTTTTTGAACTAATTGATGAATCAGGTGGCATGTTGGAAACAGCAGATGTAACCAGTCAGAACCTTGCCAGAGTGGTACAAGATGGAGAACAAATACAGATTCTGACCAAAGAAGAGGTCAAAGAACGAAGTAAAAGTGATGCAGTTATGACGACAGGCAATATAGGGCAGCAACAGGGGTTGGTAAATATTAATACTGCAACGGTGCAGGAGCTTACAACCTTGACAGGAATCGGAGAAAGCAGAGCATTAGCCATTATTGCATACAGAGAAGAAAACGGATTGTTTCAAAGTATTGATGGAATCAAGAAAGTTGCTGGTATTAAAGAAGGTCTTTTTGAAAAAATCAAGAATCAAATTACAATATAAAAAGAATAAGTTTACTGTTGAGAAGTAAATAGTAACTAGAAGCAGGAGTGCAGATATTATGGCAAAAAGAGTATTGGTTGTAGATGATGAAAAGTTAATTGTTAAGGGAATTCGTTTTAGCTTAGAGCAGGATGATATGGAAGTGGAATGTGCATATGATGGAGAGGAAGCTTTGGAGAAGGTAAAGGATAGTGAGTTTGATTTGATTTTATTGGATATTATGTTACCAAAGCTGACGGGACTTGAGGTTTGCCAACAAATTAGGGAATTTTCAGATGTACCTATTGTTATGTTAACTGCTAAAGGCGATGATATGGATAAAATTATGGGTCTTGAATATGGAGCAGATGATTATATAACTAAGCCGTTTAATATTTTAGAGGTGAAGGCAAGAATTAAAGCAATTATGCGAAGAACATCAGGAAAGGCAGAGCGTAAAAAGAAGGATCGTTTTGTGGAAGCAGGAGAACTGCTGTTAGATTGTGGTGGAAAACGATTGTATATTAATGATAAAGAAGTAAATCTGACGGCAAAAGAATTTGACGTATTAGAGCTTTTGGTTACGAATCCCAATAAGGTCTATGGTAGAGATAGACTTTTGGATATTGTATGGGGAAGGGATTATCCAGGTGATGTAAGAACGGTAGATGTGCATATTAGAAGACTGCGTGAAAAGATAGAGAATAATCCAAGCGAACCAAGGTATGTACATACAAAGTGGGGCGTTGGATATTATTATAAGGATTAGGGGCTGGGATTGTGTCAGAGCTTAAAGAGAAGATAGGACAGATTAAGATATTTAGAAGTCTTCGTTTCAGATTGTTTCTGATTATTATGGTAGTAGGAATGATTCCGGGAATCCTAATTCATTTTGGGATTATGGAGCAGTATATGAATAACGCCATATCCGTAAGAACGAGTGAGGTTCAGACACAGGTAAGAATTATTGCGGATCATCTTCTTACCTATAACTATATGCACGATAACAGCAATGATGTGGTGAATGCGGAGTTGGCTCAGCTATCGAACTTATATGATGGGCGTGTACTGATTATCGACAGTAATTTGAAGATTATAAAGGATACCTACGGGATTAGCGAAGGGAAAACGATTATTTCAGAGCCGATTATACGTTGCTTTAAAGGGAATGGTGTATCTAGTAATATTACGCAGAAAAATTATATAGAGATAGTGGTTCCAATTGAAGAAAAACTTGTTACGGAGTTTGTAAAAAATACTACAAGTTCACAGAATCAACCGCCACGTGTTGTAGGGGTTATGCTTACTAGTGTTTCCATGGATAGTATTATTACAAGTTACGAATATCTCGAAAGTAGAGCTTTTATTATTGAAATCTTGTCCGTTGTTATTCTGTTTGGAATTGCTTATTTTTTAAGTCAGAGATTACTAAGGCCTTTTGAAAAAATTACGGAAGCTATTAATGAGGTAAAGAATGGATTTACGGATGAAGAAATTCATGTAACGGAATACATTGAAACGGAGCACATCGGAGATGCTTTCAATCAAATGATGGGGCGTATGAAAGTTTTGGACGATTCTAGACAGGAATTTGTATCAAATGTGTCGCATGAATTGAAAACTCCTTTGGCTTCGATGAAGGTGTTGGCGGACTCACTTCTTGCGCAGGAGGAGGTTCCTAATGAACTTTATCGTGAATTCATGACGGATATAGCAGAAGAGATAGACAGAGAGAATAAGATTATAACAGATTTGCTTTCTTTGGTTAAGATGACAAGAACTTCGGCAGATATGAATGTAGAACCAATGGACATCAATGCAATTGTAGAGCTTATGCTTAAACGTCTTGGACCGATTGCAGCAAGAGCTAATGTACAGCTTATTTTTGAAAGCCGTAGAAAGGTAAGTGCAGAAGTTGATGAAGTCAAGCTGACACTCGCGCTTTCTAATCTTGTGGAAAACGGTATCAAATATAATGTAGATGGTGGATGGGTAAAAGTCATATTGGATGCAGATCATAAGTATTTTTCGATTGAAATATCGGATTCAGGAATCGGTATTCCTCAGGAATCGATAGAACATATTTATGAGAGATTCTATCGTGTAGACAAGTCTCATTCCAGAGAGATAGGAGGAACAGGTCTTGGTCTTGCGATTACACGAAATGCTATTTTGATGCATAGAGGATCTATTAATGTTAAGAGTGAGGAAGGCGTGGGAACTACTTTTACTGTGAAGATTCCTCTGTCTTATATTGCAACATAAAGATTCAGCAATTTCGTGAATGTGTTGCATTTTAGTATGGAAAGTGTGAAGTTATGTTGATAGTAAGAAAAAGAAGATATGGGTTATTGCTGTTGATAGGTCTGCTTGTTCTATGTTTGACAGCCTGTGGAGATAAGGAACAGCAAGGAACACCGGCAGAAATATCTTACTTAAATAAGAGTGAAACTAAGATTGTTCCCGAAGTACATTATTTACAGGGAACATCGACCAAGGAAATGATAGTAGAGGTGTTGACTCTTTTGAGTGCGGTTCCGAATAATAAGGAATTAGAGGCAACACTCCCAGGAGGTATAAATATTGTTAACTATGCGTTCGAGGGAACACAGGTTACCGTTGCATTAGGAGAGAAATATAAGGAACTTTCTAAGACAACAGAGGTGCTTACAAGAGCTGCTATCGTGCGAAGCTTGACATCCATTCCGGAAGTGGAGTATGTGATGTTAACGGTAAATGGAGAGCCGTTGCTTGATACTATGGGAAATGCAGTGGGGATTATGACAGCAGATATGTTTATTGATTATGCAGGACAGAAAAATACGGATTCTTATGAACAGGCAAAAGTTAGACTGTATTTTGCTAATGAAACAGGAGATAAGTTGATTGCAGTTAATCGAAGTCTTGCTTTTAATATGGATATATCTAATATTTCCATGGAACGTTTGGTGGTAGAACAGCTGTTGGCTGGACCAGCAAGTGATGAGTCATATCCTACGATCAATCCTGCTACAAAGTTATTAGGAATTACTGTAAAAGATGGAGTCTGCTATTTAAACTTTAGTAAGGATATATTGACGCCTGTTAATAATGTGACAAGCGATGTTACAATTTATTCTATTGTAAATTCTTTGGTAGAATTGAGTAATGTGAACAAAGTAGAAATTTCGATAGAAGGAAATAAAGAATTAAAATTCCTTGATAAATACGAACTCACTACATTGTATGAGCGTAATTTGGATTTGGTTCAATAAGAGTAACAATTTGTTTGATACATTCATGTCTGATTGAGAGATGTTGAATGTGGAATAAGGTGAGGAAAGGAGAATATGGTAGACCGTATTTTGTGCAAAGTATTATATGATATTTTTGATAGATAATACAGTCTACTGCTTAAACGTTTATGAGAAGACCACTATGCTTAGTATGTGTAGCATTTGTGGTATCTGTTTTTATTAGTTTGCAAATGGCATCATTGCCGAACTCTATGAAGATAGAGGACGGCAGTGAGGTTATCTATACCGGCGAGGTATATCATAAGGAGTATGGATATTATGGTCTCATACTCTATCTAAGAAATGTCAATCACGTCAGTTCGACGAATATTCCAATCAATGATTTGAATTTAAAAGAGGATACGGGGATACTTTGTTACATAGAAAAAGGAAAAGAGCCTCGACTTGGAAGTAATGTGTTAGTAAGTGGTACGGTTGCTTGCTTTCGTTCTGTACGAAATCCGGGTGGTTTTGATCAGGAGATGTATTATCGTATTCAAAATATTGGCTTATCTCTGAAGAAGGTAGAGATTCTGGCAGAGAGTAGTACATATTCAAAATATTATGAAGGATTATACCGCTTGCGAAGATGTATGGAAAGTGTGTTTGAGAAAACGATGTCGGAGAAGGATGCTTCTATTATGAAAGCTATGATTCTAGGAAATAAGACAGAGCTGGATAAGGAGAGTAAGCAGCTTTATCAGAGAAGTGGGGTTTCACACATTCTAGCAATATCAGGCTTACATATTTCCTTGATCGGGATGGGACTTTATAAGTTGTTAAAGAAAATGCGAGTGCCAGTTGTTTTGTCGACGTTACTTGCCGTTGCTGTCATGATTATGTATGGGGATATGGTTGGTTCTAGTGCTTCGGCTTTTCGTGCCATTTTTATGTTTGCATTGAAAATGGGAGCAGAGGTATTACATAGAACCTATGACATGCTGACAGCACTTGCCTTGGCAGCAGTAGGGATACTATTAGAACAGCCATTGTATATTTATCATGCAGGATTCTTGTTGTCTTTTGGGGCAATTGTTGGAATTGGCTGTATGTATGATGTATTAAAAACAGATACCAAACAAATTTTTTTAAATAAGAGAATTCAAAAAAGAAGAGAATATAGGAAAAATTTATGGTGTAGTAAAGTAAGAGAATCACTTCTTGGAAGCGGAAGTATATTTCTGATACATTTTCCAATTATGCTTTCCGTCTATTATGAGTTTCCAATCTATTCTTTCATATTAAATATGCTCATTATTCCGGCGATGAGTCTGGTAATGGCTATGGGACTTGGGTGTATGCTTACGGGTGGTATTGGAGACGCACTTGCTAGCATGCTGTTTGGAAAAGTAGGAGGAGGGAGCGAATTAGGGATAATTTGTGAAGGTGTTGCGCAACTTTTTGCATATGGGTGTCAAGTATGCTTACGAATATTTGAGATATTGTGTGAATGGTCCATGGAACTTCCGGGTGCAAGCTGGATTGTAGGAGAACCGGAGACTTGGAGAATCGTTATTTTTTATGTAGTTGTATTATCGCTATTTATAATACACAAAAATTGTAAATATACTTGGAAGAATAAGATATGTCTGCCTTTTCCTGTTAAGATGATGTGGATTTTAGTGGCAGTGGCATTGCTTACGCAGAAGACTTATGATGGATTAACGATTACGATGTTGGATGTGGGACAAGGTGACTGCATTTGGATAGAAACGGATACAGGACATCACTATTTAATTGATGGTGGTAGTACATCTGAGAAGAAGTTAGGTGAATATACCCTTATTCCATTTTTAAAGCAGACAGGGACAGCGGAGATAGATGCTGTATTTCTGACACATTTAGATAAAGATCATACATCAGGAGTATTGGAATTGTTAGAGGGTGATAGTGGAATTAAGGTACATAAGATCGTGATTGCAAAAGCGGTGATTCGAGATGAGTCCTATGAGGAGTTGGTGGCTTTGTGCAGGACTAAGCATGTTGCCATTATGTATGCTGAAGCAGGAGATGTTTTGAAGGATGATAAATTGCAGTTAGAAGTACTTCATCCTTCGGCGGATTATGTTACTGATTCCAGAAATGCTTATTCGTTAGTGATGAAGTTAGAATATGGTGGATTTCATGCGTTGTTTACTGGTGACGTAGAAGAAGATGGTGAGAATCTGGTTGTAAATTCATTGCCTGAGAATTGGGAGTGTCATTTATATAAGGTGGCGCATCATGGTTCAAGGAATTCAAATACGCTAGCGCTATTAGAACAGATAAAGCCAAAGCTTGCGATTATTTCCTGTGAGGAAGATAACAGCTATGGGCATCCACATGAAGAGACGCTTGAAAGATTGTCAGAGGTAGGAAGTAAAGTGATGGTGACAAAGGATTGTGGAGCGATTATTGTGGAAGTAGACGAGAGGATTAAGGTAAAGAGGTGGATAGAAGGGGAGTGATGAAGGGGGAAGAGGAGAAATGTAATAGTTTTCGGTTGGAAGCGTAAAAAGTCAACGAAGGTGGGGGACAAAAGAAGAAAGTTCCCGACTGGAAGCAGAAAAACGCAATGTAGGTGGGGAAGGATGAGAATAAAAACCCGACTGGAAGCGTAAAAAGTCAACTAAGGTGG
>JAFSCH010000094.1 GCA_017436865.1 Lachnospiraceae bacterium | reverse complement strand
ACCTGTCTTTTGGAGTTGAACTAAAAATATGGTGCTAAGCCACAGTTTAAAATCTGTGACTTAGCATCTTTTTGATTTCCCCATCAGATAAAAAATATGATGTTAAAGGAAGGTTAGTTTTTTCTGTAAGCTCAATAATAAAATTTGACAGCTTTGACATATTTATATATTTTTTATCTGATATTTTTGCAACTTTAAAGCCCTTAAAAAAGTTAAATAGTTCTTCAGAGCAATATTTATTTCCAAGTACTTTAAACTGAAAAATTCTGGTTAATAAAACAGTTAAATAACAGATAAGAAAATGTCCGGTAATAGTTTCTTTTTTTTGCAGATAAACAGGTCTGGCATCAAGCTGTGATTTCATAATGCGAAAGGATTCTTCGATACGCCAAAGATTATGATAAGCTTCATAAATATCATTAGCATTCATTTTTGTTTCAGATGTAACAAGTAAGTTATAGCCTGCAAGAGAACGGCTTTTTTCAATTGCTTTGTTATTCATTCTTACAATTATTTTTCCATCTGTTTCTTCGCCATCCTTATTCCCTGAAACAAAAGTAACATACTTGGAACATTCACCATATTCTGATTTTTTTGCCTGACTTGACTTTAATTCTCTAGCTTTTTCTATCAGCCTGTCAATTTCAAAAAGTTGTTTTTCGGCCAGTTTTGGATTATATGTAACAACACGTTTTTCACGGAATAAAACAGTTTTTTTTCTGCCATTTTCCATTTTTATATCATATGCAAAATCATCTACACATTCTTTTATTTTATATAAAAGCTGCCCGTCTTTATTTTTGACTTCCTTATAATCATTATCGAGAAGTACCCAGGTACGTTCTGTTTCAGGAAGTTGTTTAACGGATTTTGAAAAAATATATCCGTCACCTGCTTTTAGTGCATGAAAAATATTTTCAGCACAATTAAGACCTTTATCTGCTACCTGAATAGTTTTTCCGGATATATTGTGTCTCTTTTTTAAGTCATCAATAATGTTTCGGATTACTGGTTTTTCGCTTTCGTTACCCGGATAAAGTTTCATGCCGACAGGGATTTGGTTAGCATCAAGCAGAAGCCCCATTCCAACGATAGGGTCATGTCTGTTTTCTTTAGAGGGTCCTTTTCTTTTAAAATCATCTTCTTTATCAATTTCAAAATAAAAATTTGTACAGTCAAAATAAGAATGTGATGTGTCAAAAGGATATAGCTGTTGAAGCTGATGATTATATATTTCAATAATTTTTTCATATTCAAGCCCAATATATTCAAGTCCTGAATATAACTGGTTAAGTGAAAAAGAACAGTTTTCCATAAGCTTCGGAACAACTTCTTCAAATGTTTTTGATTTAGAGCATGGGAAAACAGCCCTTGCATAAATAAGGGCAGACATCATTTCAAAAACATTAAAACGATAACCGGTAACAGATTGCATCAGGTCAATATAATTTTTTACATTAAGTTTGTCATTTATATTTTTCAGCGGAAAATAACCAAGTAATTTTTCGGGAGTTTCGTCTGAAATCTGTTTAGTTTTTTTTGTATTTTTTTCTTCCTTACGAATCTGGTTAAGTTTAATAACTTCTTCCTTATAATGAGCAATAGGATCTTCTATGCCAGCCTCGATTAACTCGTGGACATAACCGATTGCTTTGAATGAACGGTGCGCAGTATGACCACGTTCAGGTTCATAAAAACTTTCATAAATTTGAAGATAAGTTCCTTTTTTATTGTTTGTCTTTTTTAGAAAATACGCCACAAAATCACCTCACATACAGTATAGCACCACAGCACCATTTGCGCAAGGGGGGTAAGGAATATTTTGTCAAGTTTTTTGGAAATAAAAAAAGTCAGCAAACAAGCTGACTGACATGGTATATGTAAAATTGTTTTTCTAAAAAATGATGGTGCTAAAACTCAAAGACGGGGTTTGCTAGTGATAGAGAGCGACTAACGTGCTATGGGGAAAAATGTCGTGATATCATACAAGAACGATGTAATCCGAAAGAATATATAAAATATTGGGTGAAGAATTTATTGCAATAAAATGTAAGAAGAAAGATAGGAAATAAAAACTTAATGGTTTAAGGAATTGGTTAAAAATCAATTCCTTTTCTGCTTTCCGTTCATTGTATTTGGGGTTATAGTGCGATATACTAAGCATATAATAACTAATCGCACAATTACTAATCACATGATTAGCAAAATGAGGTGTCATATGTTTGTAGGTCGAGAGCGTGAATTAAGTAAATTGAATACTATGTACCATAGCAATCAGTTTGAAGTTGCTGTGCTTTATGGACGTCGTCGTGTAGGTAAGACTACATTAATTCGGGAATTCATGAAGGATAAACAGGGGATTTACTATATTTCTGTAGAAGGTACCAAGAAAGAAAATTTATATGGTTTGTCTAAGGCGTTTTTGACACAGGGTGAATGGAAACAGACTACGGCAGAATTTCGCGATTATGAGGCACTTTTAGAATATATTGATTCGATTGCTGTGTCTGGAGAACGCATGATTATTGCAATTGATGAGTATCCTTATCTGGCGGCATCGTATCCTGCCATTTCCTCTATGTTGCAGAGCCATATTGATAGCTGTTGGAAAGACAGTAAGCTCTTTTTGATTTTATGTGGTTCCTCTATGAGCTTTATGGAAGAGCAGGTATTAGGTTATAAGAGTCCTTTATATGGAAGAAGAACAGCACAGTTCAAGATACATCCGTTTACTTTCTTTGAGGCAAGGAAGATGTTGGAAAGCTTTATGCCGAAACAGCAGGCAGTGCTTTATGGTGTTACAGGTGGAATTCCAGAGTATTTATCACGTATAAATAATAAGCTTAGTATAGATGAAAATATCATTCAGCTCTTTTTTGATGAGTCAGGACGCTTATTCGAAGAGCCGGTTAATCTGATGAAGCAGGAATTGAAGGAACCCATGACATATCATTCTATTATTTCAGCAATTGCTTCCGGGGCTGGTAAAATGAATGAGATAGCCACGAAAACGGGATTGGAGACAAGTGGGTGTAGTAATCAGATTGCTTCCTTGATTTTTTGGAGAATGTAAATGGAGAAGGGAAAAAGTAGACATTTCTGTCATTGAGACATTGATAGATAAAGGGGAACTATTTGTTTATTCGGAGAAGTATTATTACCTTTTTTCAAAATCAGGATTTCAGGATGATGCGATAGAATATGCTGAAAAGAATAGGAATGTGAAATTGATAACTTTTGACAAGATGTGTGCAATTTGAACATAAGAGATTAGGAAAGGCAGGCGTGTTTATGAAGAAGGCATTACCGATTGGATATGAGAATTATAAGGAAATCATTTCGAAGGAATTATACTATGTAGATAAAACTTTAATTATTAAAGATATTATAGATAAAAATGGTAAGGTTAACTTATTTACCAGACCGCGCCGCTTTGGGAAAACTTTGATTTTAAGTATGTTGCGCACTTTTTTTGAGAAAGAGATAGATGTTAAGGGAAATGTGAAAGATAATAGCAGTTTCTTTGATGGTATGAAGATTATGCAGGCAGGAGAAAAATATGTATCTAAACTGGGGCAGTATCCTGTTATATTACTTTCCTTAAAGTCAGGGAAGCAGCCGAAGTTTGAGATGGCATATGCAAGCATAGTAGATGAGATTTCTAAGGAGTTTAAGAGGCATGCATATATATTAAAAAGTGATAAAATATTTGAGTCAGAAAAAGTACAATTTCAAAGAATTGTGGATAAGAATGCAACGGATATAGAGTATGCGAAAGCACTAGAATTTTTATCGGCATGTCTCACAAAAGCACATGGAAAAAATACGATTATCTTAATAGACGAATACGATGTGCCATTGGAGAATGCACATTTTGCAGGTTTTTATGATGAGATGATAGGCTTTATCCGCTCGTTATTTGAGTCTGCGTTAAAAACAAATGACAACTTGGAATTTGCAGTGGTAACAGGCTGTTTGCGTATTAGTAAGGAAAGTATCTTTACAGGTCTGAATAACCTGGAGATTATTTCTATATTGAACAATGATTATGCAGAGTATTTTGGATTTACGCAGTCAGAAGTAGGGGATATGCTTACTTTTTATGGATTAGAGCATAAGCTGGAAGAGGCTAAGGATTGGTATAACGGATATATATTTGGAAACATACAGGTATATAATCCTTGGAGCATGATTAATTATGTAAAAACCATGTGCAGTGACAGCAAAGCATTTCCAAAACCTTATTGGTCCAATACTTCATCAAACAGCATTGTGCGAGAGCTGATAGAAGCAGCAGATGAGAATACAAAGAGAGAAATTGAAGGGCTGATTGCCGGCGGAACGATAGAAAAGCCAGTGCATGAAGAGATTACTTACGCAGATATTTATACGACAAAGGATAATCTATGGAATTTTCTTTTTTTTACAGGGTATTTAAAGGCAGTAGATAAGCGATTTGAGGTCGATACGATTTACCTTACGATGAAGATTCCGAATGTAGAGATACGTTATATATATCGTCATACAATACGTGAATGGTTTTCACAAAGGATTACACAGACGGATTTTACAGAGCTTTATAAAGGTATCCTTGAGGGAAGATGTGAGGATATTGAGCAATTCATATCTAGGCAGCTTGCGACAAGCATTAGTTATCATGATGCATTGGAGAATTTCTATCATGGATATTTACTAGGAATATTAAGCAGTTTGGAAGGTTATGCCATAGAGTCAAATAGAGAGCATGGAGATGGAAGACCGGATCTTGTATTAAGTCCGCATGATCCGAAGAAATCAGTAATTATCATAGAAGTAAAACGAGCAGAGAAGTATTCTGAAATGGAGAAAAAATGTGAAGAAGCATTGCAGCAGATAGAGGAGAAGAACTATGCGGCAGAGTATTTTGATGAAGGCTATAAGGGTGTAGTGAAGTATGGTTTTTGTTTCTGCAAAAAGAGCTGTATGGTAAAAGGAGTAATTTAGAAGAAAAGAAGGAAAAGGGGAGCAACATGAATATACAAAATAATCCAATTTATCGATCAGAAATCAAAGAGGCATCAGCACTTCCAATTAACTGGTCTTTGCTTTCAGGAAAGACCGTTCTTTTCACAGGAGCAACAGGAATGATTGCATCGGTAATGATTGATATATTAATGTATCGCAATCAGAATCTTGCAGACAATGAGCAGGGAGTTCACGTTATAGCAGTAAGTCGCAATGAGGAAAAGGCTAAAAAACGCTTTGTTGTATACTGGGACAGTAAATATTTCACATATCTGTCGCATGATATTACCATGCCATTGCCAGAGCTTGGAACCATTCATTATATTCTGCATGCAGCGAGTAATACGCATCCTCGCGCTTATGCAACAGATCCGATTGGTACGATTACTGCAAATGTACAGGGAACATATCAACTTTTGGAATATGCTTCTATCCACAATTGTGAGCGCTTTTTCTTCTTTTCTTCGGTGGAAATCTATGGTGAAAATAGAAATGATGTGGATAAGTTTGATGAGAGTTATTTAGGTTATATTGATTGCAACACAACAAGAGCAGGTTACCCTGAGAGTAAGCGTCTTGGAGAATCTCTTTGTAATGCTTATGCAGTACAAAAGGGGCAGGAATTTATTATTGGAAGATTTTCTAGGGTATATGGTCCGACAATGGCTGTTGATGATTCGAAAGCGATTGCGCAGTTTATCAGAAAAGCAGTAGCTGGTGAGGATATTGTATTAAAAAGCGAAGGAAATCAGCTGTATTCATATACATATGTAGTGGATGCAGCAACGGCAGCATTGTATGTATTATTACATGGAGAAAACGGTAGTGCTATAAATATTGCGGATAGAGATTCGGATATTGCATTGAAGGATTTAGCTGGATATCTAGCAAAAGAAGCTGGTATGAAGGTATTCTTTGAATTACCTGATCAGGTAGAGAAGGCAGGATATTCAACGGCTACAAAAGCGTTATTGGATTCGACAAAAATAGAACAGCTTGGATGGAAAGCTAAGACAGGTATTGCTGATGGCTTGGAAAAAACGGTACAGATATTAAGGACACAGATAGACTAGAAAGAAAATATGTAGACTTACGCATTTTGTGGTATACTATACCAAAAGACTTGTGAAAGGCAGGCATGTTTATGAAGAAGGCACTACCAATCGGACATGAGAATTATATAGAAATCATTTCAAAGGAATTATATTATGTAGATAAGACTTTGCTCATTAAGGATATTTTAGACAAAAACGGAAAGGTAAACTTATTTACCAGACCGCGCCGATTTGGGAAAACCTTGATTTTAAGCATGCTGCGTTCTTTTTTTGAGAAGGATATAGATGTCAAGGGAAATGTGAGAGATAATAGTAGCTTCTTTGATGGCATGAAGATTATGCAGGCAGGTGAAAAGTATGTGTCGAAGCTAGGGCAGTATCCTGTTATTTCACTTTCCTTAAAGTCTGGAAAACAGCCGAATTTTGAGATGGCTCATCAGAGTCTGATAGATGAGATTGTAAAGGAATATGAGCGCCATCGCTATGTGCTGTTGGGAGAGACGCTGTTAGAGTCTACCAAGGAGAAATATCGTCTTATCTTGGAGAGAAAGGCAGAGCTGACTGCATATGCGAAGGGGTTGGAATTTCTCTCTGCTTGTTTGAGAGAATATCATGGAAAAAATACAATTATTTTAATAGACGAATATGATGTGCCGTTGGAGAATGCGCATTTTGCTGGATTTTATGATGAGATGATTGGCTTTATTCGCTCGTTATTTGAGTCTGCATTAAAGACAAATGACAACTTGGAATTTGCCGTGGTAACAGGATGCTTGCGTATTAGCAAGGAAAGTATCTTTACGGGATTAAATAATTTGGAAATCATTTCTATATTGAATAATGATTATGCAGAGTATTTTGGATTTACGCAGTCAGAAGTAGAAGATATGTTGTCTTATTATGAATTGAATTATAAGCTTGAGGAAGCAAAGGATTGGTATAATGGTTATATTTTTGGAAACACGCAGGTATATAATCCTTGGAGCATGATTAATTATGTAAAAACCTTGTGCAGTGACAGTAAAGCATTCCCAAAACCTTATTGGTCGAATACTTCATCAAACAGCATCGTACGAGAGCTGATTGAAGCAGCCGATGATAATACAAAGAGGGAAATTGAAGGGTTGATTGCCGGAGAAACGATAGAAAAACCGGTGCATGAAGAGATTACTTATGCGGATATTCATGCCACTAAGGATAATCTATGGAATTTCCTTTTTTTTACAGGATATTTAAAGGCAATAGATAAACGTTTTGAAGTGGATACGACTTATCTTACGATGAAAATTCCGAATGTGGAGATACGTTATATCTATCGCCATACCATTTTAGAGTGGTTTGAACAAAAGGTGAAAAACACAGATTTGAGTGAGTTATGTAAAGCTTTTCAGGAGAAAGACTGTATAAAGATTGAGGATATCATAACCAATCAGTTGGTTGAAACCATAAGCTTCTATGATTATGCAGAGAATTATTATCATGGTTTCCTCTGCGGTCTGCTTAAGGCATGCTCTGGATTCGTTACGCTATCAAACAGAGAAAGTGGTAACGGAAGACCGGATATCATTATGAAGACATCGTCAGTACGTGGTATGGCTATCATCATTGAGTTAAAGGTAGTGAAGGACTTTGAAGAGATGGAAGGTGGCTGTCTGCAAGCCTTAGAGCAAATCGAAGTGCAACAATATGAAGCGGCATTGTATAAAGAAGGTTACCGTAAAATTTTAAAATATGGTATTTGTTTTTATCGGAAAGAGTGTATGGTAAGATAGGGAATAAAGAAGATAAAAGTTCCAAAAGAAAATGACTGCGACAGCAAAAAGGTAGATGTTAATCAATGGATTATGCAGAAAACAAAGGGAAACGGCACAGATATTTTCTTTGAGTGTATAGGTAAGAAGGAAATAGTTTAGCTTTGCAAATGAATATATGAAAAGAGCGGACTCTTAAATTATCGTAAGAGCCCGCTCTTGTTGTTTTTCTCTTTGCGTTTTTTACTAGATGATTCAATAATTCATGTTTCTAGTAGCAATAGGAACTTCTTTATAGCGGATAGAATGAAAAACTTCCTTGTCGGTTTCATCCCTCTGTCCTCTTTTTTGCAAAGTTATCATTTTTTTCCACAACATTTTTTATATTTCTTACCACTACCACAAGGACAGGGATCATTGCGTCCTATTTTGGCTTCCGTTCGACGATAAGGTTCCGGAGATTCTAGATAATCCCATAATGGGTAGTCTTCGACGTTGCCCTCAGAATAATCCGCAAAATTGATTGGGGAGTCAAGAAAGTTGTTTTGTAGGGAATCAAAGCTGTCTTCCAATGTACTGATAGAAGAATCGGTTTTATTAAGCTTTCTCAGCTGTTTTATTAATTTTTGGGCATGGTCATATTCATCATTATATAAGCACATTTCTGCCAGTATCATAAGTAATTCCTCGTTATGGACTGGAATTTCCTGAACGAGAACTTTCATTTTATCAGCACTTTCTGTAGGATCTGCATGAAAGAATAAGTTATATATCTGCATTTGAATATCAGCCGGCATTTCGTAGATATGCGTTTTTTGACCGATATCGTTAATAGAGGTATCTGTTTGTATCGGTAAGTAGCTTGGTGGCAATTCCTTTTTTAGTTCCAGATATTCTTCTCTGGAAAAACCTTTGAATCCTGCTAATCCTGTATTCATAATAAGATCCATAATAAGCGCCCAAAAATTGATGGATTCATGAAGGGTTTGTGGTGTGTATAAAGCCAGATTGTTATTGATGAATTCCGATGCGCTGATGCCTGAAACTACATTTTTGAATGCATCCTGTATGGTATCTGCAAGTTTGGATTTGGGTAAGGAAGCATTTCCGAGTAAATAGTCTTCATATGCGAACCAGTTATCATATACATTGCAAAAGCCTTGTTTCCAAAGTAAGAAATCTTCTTTGATAAGAGGTTTATATGGCAGGTTTTCTGCATACATAACGATATCGGTTACGATTTTAAACATATCAATCTCACCTAAAGCAGCATAAGATAAGGAATTTAGGGTGGAATCACCGGTTTGGATATATCCACACATCCTGCAATGCCAGTAGATTACTTGTAGCAAGGTGTCTTTGGTAATTGCTTCGTCCCAGTAATAACAGTATTTTTCATAAAGGGTATCCATATCCAGTATACCGTAAGGCTGTAATAGCAAAGCGATGTTGTCGCTGATTTCTTGAATTTTCTTATATTCTTTCTTTTTCCAGCCTGATTGAAAGGCGCTAAGGATTTGACTGGCATCAGTGGCAACGGATATGGTCAAAACAGGAGCACATTCGTTATTAGAATACTGACATTCTAGCAGACCAAGTGCCATGCCTTTTACGAGGCTGTTTATATTAGGGAGCTCCGTTAATTCACCATCCGATTTTAAGATGAGTTGTTCTAGTTCCTGTAACTCCTTTTTCTCCAATACATACAGGTAAAGCTGAGGATGTTCAGACAGGGTGTGTAGAATACGGTCTATAAGTGATGTCTTACTAGGATTACCAGTGTAAGAAATCACAAGGTATTTACAATAGTCTTTTGTCTCCTGCATGCTTAATTTTGTAAGCATTTGTGCCATTGTTTTAGAGGAAACTGTTTTGCAATATTGGTAAGTAGCAGTGCAGAGTGGTTTCTGAGAGGTTTCCTCTATATCAGGAAAGCTATCATTTAAGGAAAAAAGGGTCATCTGCTCGTATTTGCCGCTAATTTGTTCTTTTTTGTGAGGCAACTGATTTGCAATATGCTCAGCAAATTCGTTCAGTGTATTTACAGATACAGCCATGGCAGAAGCTTTTTGAGGCTTCTTGGTAACACAATTTTGTGCAGAGGTTTCTTTTAGGGCTTTTTTTACTAGTTTTTGAAATAAAGATTTCAGTTGTTTGCTATCAACATTATCTATTGATAGCTCTGAATTGCTGTTTTTTAAGTTCAGTTTCTGATAGGGAAAGACAAGATTTTCCAGTTTTTTTGTGGTATGCTCTAATGAAAAATGATTTCGCTCAAAGGGTTCGTCAGCGTATTCATCTTCGCCTTCGTACCAGCAACCGCTGGAATCTTCATCGAAGTTGTCGCCTTTTACTTTGACAATAGTCACATATCTCTTGTCATAATCCGGTACTTCGGATTCTAAAACTATTTTATGTTGCCATTCATCACCGAAATCGTACGTGTATCGAATCCATTTGTTCTCACGAAGAAAAGGGTCAATGGACGTGGTCTTTTCGGGTAGCGACTTGCAAAAACATGAGGCTTCCGGTAAGGAAACAACAGTATTGGACTTGGGAAAGGTAAAGTCATGAAGATGGGCATCTTCCCAACCAAAAAGTATTTGAATTGCTTCATGTAAATGGTAAAAGCTTATTTGTTCAGGTAAGATGACACGTCTCCATACAGGGGGATGTGAATGCTCTAGTGTAATTTTAACAAGAAAACCGCTCATAATTTATCCTTTCGTAAAAAGTTTAATATAGTGTAAATATAAAGGATGAGGGGAATATGTTCAATATTATTTTGTATTAATCAAAATTTTTATTTTGCTACGTTGTATTTACCTTTTTATGTAAAGCGTTATTTTTTATGGTATACTATAGTTGATTAAGTATATTTACGGTAAATATTGTATAGGAGAACAGATATATATGCTGAAAGTTTATTTTGGTGACATGGAAGGGGTACTTCATAATGTGGAGACTTTCTTTAAAAATCAAATGGAATATGAGTGGTTGGAAAGTGACATTGCTAAGAAGATAATAGAAGATGTTGATAAATCAATAGTTGAGTCACCACAATGTATACGCAGTGATGTGCTTGGACAAATTCCGCCCACGAGATTGTCGGGTGGAACAAAGGCATTACTTTTAATATGGAATATAGATGATAGAATTGTAAATGCTTCAAATTGTGGAGATAATTGTGCGAAGTGGTTATTAGAATTTGGCAAGCAAAAAGACATTACGATTAATTTGAATCATATCATGGATTTTGGAGCGGGAGAGTTCGAGATAGAGATTTTGAATAATCATAAACAGGTTCATAATATGAAAGAGTATGTAATAGAGGCTGTGAAATATTTATGATGGAGGATTCCTATGATAGGTGCATATCGTGTAGTTGTTTCAAATAAATACTTGAAGTATGAATTTAACATCAAAAGAAATATAACAGTAATTAAAGGAAATAGTGCAACTGGAAAAACAACTTTGATAGAGATGTTGCGCGAATATAATGAAGAAGAAGACAGTGGAATAACTGTTCAATGTGATAAGAAATGTGTTGTGTTGTACGGAAAAGATTGGGATAAGAAATTATTGGAAATTACAGATTCAATAGTTTTCATTGATGAATCAGGAAGATTTACAAAATCAACAGATTTTGCCAATGCAATTCAAAATACAAATAACTATTATGTAATTGTATCTCGTGAGAAACTTAGCGCATTGCCATATAGTATTCGGGAAATCTATGGAATACGAGAAAATGGGAAATATATGGGATTAAAAACGCAGTATACATTAAATGAGTTTTATAATATATATGGACAACAGCCACAGAGAAATTTCAAACCAGATCTTATAATAACGGAGGATTCTAATTCGGGATATGATTTCTATGTAGCATTTTATAAAAAAATGGAATGTATTTCAGCTAATGGAAAGTCTAATATTTTATCAGAAATACAGAAAGCAGATTATAAAATGAAAAGAAGGCTTGCAATTGTAGATGGTGCGGCTTTTGGTTCGGAAATGGAAATGGTAATGCAGTATATCAACAATGTGGATGAAATGGTAGAACTGTATGCCCCAGAGTCATTTGAGTATATTTTGCTTCTGTCAGATATTTTTAAGTCAAAAGTATTAAAAGATGAATTAGAAGAGACATATAATTACGCAGATTCGGAGAAGTATTTTAGCTGGGAACAGTATTATACGGCACTTATTACACAAATTACGCAGGGTACAGAATTGCAATATAGCAAATCAAAGTTAAATTCGTATTATTTATCAGAGAAAAACTTGCAAAAGATAGCAGACCAACTACCTTATAATATTTTGTGATACTAGAAAGGAGCCCTCACATGTCCCACATCCTTTTCCTTGAATGGAACAGTTTTGCAAATGAATTTATGAAGCGTGCATGGACGGCAGCGGGTGATACCTTTACCTGCTTTTCTTTCTCTGCCAAAGAGAAAAACACCCGCTTTGATGCAGAGCTTACCAAGTCGATAGCACAAGCTTTGATTGTAGGAAAC
>JAFSCH010000150.1 GCA_017436865.1 Lachnospiraceae bacterium | reverse complement strand
TCCAGCTTTATTAATCGACTTCCAAACTATATGAAAGATGCTCTTAATTGCGTGAGTATCGCATAAATCAATAAAATATTGGCTGTAATATAGAGTTTTCAAGGTGCAAACGTTAATTCACGTGTGGGAAGTTTGAGTTAGAATTATTAAAAGATATGAGTCTTACAGATAAACAATTAGCCGAGAAATTACAGCTATCTGTCGACGAAGTAAATGCCTGTCTGAACCATCTATACATGATCGGCTTTATCAAACCACTTACGGTTGCAGCTGCCTCCTGTGGTGGCGGCTGTGAAGGCTGTAACGGCTCCTGTGGCTGCAACGGTTCTTCTCACAAAATCTGGAAGGTTGTTTAACATGAAAACCGCCGCTCATTTGCATCCTTGTGCTAGAGCGGCGGTTTCTATATTGTAATGGATTATCTTATATCTGCCAGCTTCCTGCCTTGTTCTGCTCATCCCACAATTTCTTATATGTACCATTGGCTCGTATGAGTTCTTCATGATTACCTGATTCCCTTACCCGACCATCCTCAAGTACAATAATCTGATCTGCATTACAAATCGATTGGAGTCTGTGGGCGATTACGATAACCGTTTTTTCAGCCACCAATGCCGATATCGCCTGTTGAATCAACACTTCATTTTCCGGGTCAAGAGAAGCGGTTGCCTCATCCAAAAGAACAATTGTGCATCCTTTAAAAGTGCTCTTGCTATGGATATACGCTGCTTTTCTCCACCTGAAAGTGTCGAGCCACCTTCTCCTACCATCGTGTCATATCCGTCCGGCAATGCCATAATAAAGTCATGACATGCTGCCTTTTTGGCAGCTTCTATGATTTCCTGCCATATTAAAATCCTTTAAGGTCTGAATCCCTGCAACATATTCCAAAATACCGGAAGACACATCCTGTTGCGCCTGCTGCAAATCTTTACTTTCGTTTTTCATCTTACCGTAGCTAAGAAACGCAAAAGGCACCGCAATAGGAATTACGATAAATACCGTAATCATCATGCGCCAGTCAAATGCTGTTAAAAAGATAAGCGCCAACGCAAAACGAATCAACACGGTTACCACCTGCGGTAAAAACTGCTGTGCCAGCGCACGCACTTTAGCAAGAATTTCTTACGAAATTCTTGTCTAACTACCACTACGTAACAGCAATTTCCTATTACATGAAAAAGGAGCTGTGCACTAATTAGTGCGACAGCTCTTTTTCCAACAGCTACGAATGATTCCCATTACCTATCAAAACTTCCTTACCTCTAAAAGCAAAGCCGTATTTGTAAATATTCTCTTTTGGTATACCTCTTGCAATTAAATCTGCTTCGTATTGCTTCTCTTCTATCTGCTTTAGGGCATTTTCTACTGTTTCTTCCATTGTCTTTTCTCTTTTAGGTTTATGCACCTTGAATTCCAGAATGTAGGCCTTTTTACTCTTATCACAAGGCTCTAGCATTACATCATATCTTCCAAAGCCGCTTTCACGATTTGATGTAACCACATATTCTCCACTAAGCTCTGCCATTAAGCCCAACACAAATCCATGATAAAATCTCTCAGGCTCTGCTTCCTCGGCATTTCTACCAGTATCAAAGTAACTGAACATGATACGCGTAACCTTATTCATGTATGCATTCATTTCTTCTATATCATTGCAAAACATCGCCAGTACAAAATCATTATAATCTGACTCCGTCTCCATAAACCAATCGTGTACCATCGAATAGAACATCCTTCTCACTTCGCCATTGGTCAACATCAGCTTATAATTCGGCTTTCTTCCTATTGGAATCTGATTCTGTTTTTCATACTCAATTACCTTTAAATACCCACTTGCCAATAGTAGACTCCAGACTGCCATTTCATTATCTCCTAGTTGGCTATAAACAATCTGCTCCTCCACGGGCGAGCTAATAATTTCCCCTTTTAATAGGGCTTCAAAGGACAATTTGATACGTTTATTGCCCTCCTGAAGAAGCTTTCCTACTAAACGGTTTCCACTGGTATTTGCCCAATAGGTATCATATACTCCATTTGTATCTAAGAAATTCAACACAGACCAAGGATTATATATATCACCTTGCTTTCCGAAGATAAATCCATCATACCATGCCTTCACGCCATCCTTATGTTCACCAAGACCACACTCCTCCAATGCTGCAAAGACCTCATCCTCCGTAAACCCAAAGCTTGTAGCATATTCATCTGATGTTGCGGTTACCACTTTAAGATTATTCAGGTCTGAAAAAATGGATTCTTTACTAACCCTTGTAATTCCTGTCATCAAAGCTCTTTCCAAATACGGATTCGTTTTGAAGGTAGCATTAAAAAGACTTCTGGTAAATGTCACTAATTCATCCCAGTAGCCATTGACATAGGCTTCCTGCATCGGCGTATCATATTCGTCAAGAAGAATAATTGCCTTTTTACCATAATACTTATATAAAAATTTTGCTAACTGATGAATTGCCACCGTTGCATCTGTTTCACGTATTTCTACTTGCAATATTCTACAAAAAAAATCTTTATCCGCATTCGCTAATGCATCACTTTCAAGCAAAAATTCATACTTTATATACAAATCTGTAATTAGCTTATTAATTTTTTCCTTAGTTTTTAAAAAACTATCTTCCTTTATATTCGCAAAGGATAGACTTATCACCGGATAAGTTCCTTGTATCTGCCGATAATTCTCCTGCTGCCATATCGTCAGTCCTTCGAACAAGTCACTTCTTCCATCATAATCTACGGAAAAAAACTGCTCTAGCATACTCATATTTAGGGTTTTTCCAAAACGACGTGGACGTGCAATCAATGTAACATCATCTGCACTATCCCACCATTCTTTAATAAAATGGGTCTTATCTACATAAAAGCAATTGCCTTTTCTTATTTTTTCAAAATCCTGTATTCCAATTGCTACATTTCTTGCCATTTATCATCATATCCTTTCCGCCATCTACACCTTTAGTATAAGCTATCTATGGTGATTTTGTACACCGGAAATATTATTGATTCCTAATATTTTGCCCCGACTGTATATATCTGAGCGACTTAATAATCTCCATTAATGCCCACTGATAATGCACATCCAAATGATTCGTCGGTTCGTCCAAAATAAAAATGTCTGTTTCATATGCCGAAAAGCATAATACAAAGTATGCCGTGACTTAAAACAGTTTTTACAGAACTCTTAAACTCACCACTTTTTGCGAAAAGTCTGCTAATAAACCGAATACCACACCAAAAATCAGGCTAACTTACATCCCCAACAGCATTCCAACACATAATCCGCACAACATGAAATCAATTCATTATCATGTGTAATCACTAATAACGTTTTCCCTTTTTCCTTGAGTTTTTTCATAACCTCAGCAACCTGTTTCATATGAACATAATCAAGTCCGCTAGTCGGCTCATCCATAAGTATGAATTCTTTATCCGTTGCAATTCCACTCGCTATAGCAACACGTTGCTTTTGTCCTCCTGACAATGCCATCGGATGCATTTGTGCATACTGATCGATATCAAGCATTTCAAGCGCATCTAACGCAATTCTCTCCCTTTCTTCATCAGGTAGATTTTCCGGTACACTTAATAATACTTCTTCCTCGACGCTTTCTGTAAATAATTGATGATTTACATCCTGCATAATCATATAGCAGTAATCCAACATTTTACTAGTTGGAACGGACTTTCCATCAAAACAAACGGTTCCCTTTGCTTTCTTATTTAATCCACAAAATGTCCTTGCAAAAGTGCTTTTCCCTGCCCCATTATGTCCAACAATCGCAATAATCTTATTTCGGGGTAATGTAAGGGATTTTATCGCAATCCCATGAATTTTATCCGGATAAGTAAATTTGAAATCTTTCAATTGTATTGTGTTTTCTGTATCTTCCTCTTTAACTTTCGGATATTCACTCACATTTATTACCGAACGAAGTCCCATTTTCTTTGTATCTTCCTCTGACAGTTTCCGAAATTCTTCACCCACTATTTCATTCTTTATCGCACCATTTTCAAATACAATGACACGATCTGCAAGTTCTCTTAGAAAATAAAGTCTATGCTCTGCAATAATAACTGTCTTTCCCTGTATCTTCCACATTTCCAATGTTTTTCGCAAGTCCTCTATCGCATCCTTATCCAGATTCGACGAGGGTTCATCCAGCACAACCACAGACGAATCTGCTACCGCAATCGTTCCACAGGCAATCTTTTGCTTCTCGCCACCTGAAAGTTTGAACATACTTCGCCCTAACAATTTTGACATATTCATCTTATCAGACATTTCTTCCATCGAATCTTTAATACACTGCACGTTTCGTCCCTGATTTTCTGCAAAAAAAGCAAGCTCACTCGTTGTATCCACATTAAAAAACTGACTTCTCGGATTTTGGAACACACTTCCTACCACCTGTGCCGTTTCATATATCGGTTGTGCTGAAACATCTTTTCCATTCAAAAGAACTTCGCCACTTTTCTCACCATCAAAATAATGAGGTATTAATCCATTTATTAACCGACACACGGTTGTTTTTCCACATCCAGAGCTTCCAGTCAAAACAATAAATTCACCATCTTTAATAGTAAGATTAAGTCCTAATACACCTACTTTTAGCATAGGTGTTCCTACCGTGTCGGTTACACGGTAGGAATATGTTACATTCTTCATTTCTATCATAATTAATACACCACAAAAAGCAATAATACGATAACCAGTAAGGCAATTAGCATATAATCTCTTACTCGAAGCCCAACCTCACATATATGCGTACGTTTTATCGCTCCTCCTAATCCTTTCGTTAAAGATGCCTGCGACAGCTCATCCGCAATACGGACTGTTGCCATCATTACCGGTACAAGCTCATACTCCATTTTCTTTATTATACTTTGCTTTTTCCCTGCTATTTGCCTCATGCGCATGGCTTCCGAAACCGCTCTGGTTTCTTCACTTATCGTCGGAAAGAATCGAAACATAACCGCCAACGGAATCGTTATCGTCTGCGGAACATGCATTCGTTCCATCGCCGTTACAAACTCTGAAACAGTGGTAGACTGCATAACACAATATCCCATAATCATAGGAGCTAAAAATCTTGATACCATTCCAGCAACGATAACAAAAAAGAGATTCATCCAACCACTTGTGATTTGAAGTACTGCTCCTTCTATTACCGCGACAAACACATAAAGGCAAAAGTATGTAATAGCATTTTTATATTTCTTCATCGTTAATAGAAACACAAATGGTATCATCCAACAGATAATCCTTAAATAATATTCTACGCCACTAAGTCCACCACATATCATTACCATGCTAATCACCAAAATTGCCAACAAAGATGTACGTGGATCCAGCACGGAACGTACACTACTTTCCTTAAAAGAAACTACTGCCTGCATTATGCCATACCAGCTTTCTTAAAATGTTTTTTAAGCACCGTTGCACCAAGAGCACCGCCAAGAATACCACCTATCACGCAAAGCACTACTGATGCGAAAAACATCCAATCCGGAGTTATCTTATAAAGGATATCTGCATAAGTATCTCCATATCCTGCGCGCACTGACTCAAAATACGGTTCACGGTAACCAAAGAACATCGGAAGGGACATTCCCACCATCCATATACTGAATATTCCTGAACCAATAATACCCATTTTAATACTCTTGTAATCTTTAATCTTTAAAAGAAAATCTGTCACTACACCTGCCACAACTGCAATCAGAAAAACAGGCCATGGACGCCCCATGAGCAACATAAAAAATCCAAGGATAATACTCATAATCGTTACCATACCAAAAACATGTGTTTTCGATAAGAATAGCATAAACGGAATTCCTACCACAACTGCACATAAAATCGGTAACAAAACCATCAAAACAGGAATATATCCAAGACATCCTGTCACAAAGAAAAGTACAAGA
This sequence comes from Lachnospiraceae bacterium, assembly GCA_017436865.1. Classification (GTDB taxonomy): domain Bacteria; phylum Bacillota; class Clostridia; order Lachnospirales; family Lachnospiraceae; genus COE1. Next base: position 2,777 of record JAFSCH010000150.1, on the reverse strand, counting down.
TATAGTGCTGAAAATACACCTACATTAATTAAGTCTTTCACTGTCAATTTGTTGTTCATAATCATTATTACTCCTCTTATTTCATTGTAAAATCTGTCTACACAAAGAGTTTTACCTTACTATAAAAATCTCTGCATATTAGTTTTGTCTAACCAACGTTATATCACACTATCCATTATTTGTAAACAACTGACAAAAAAAATAGCAGACATACTCTGCTATTTTCTCTTCATAAATGCCTTGGTAAAACTTAATCCTTCCAAACAAAGTTATAATTAATAGATTCCCCACCATCAACTAGTATATTCTGCCCCGTACAAAATGTATTGGTCATAGTTAAAAAATATGCCCACTCTGCTATTTCTTCCGGCGTTGCCCACTTTTTCAAAGGGGTTTCATTCATGATTTCTTCCCAAAGTGCAGCATCATTCATTACACACGCATTCAAAGGTGTTAGTACCCCTCCTGGGTCAAGACTGTTGCAAGTCGCGCCAAAGCCAGCAACACGCATGGCTACATTCTTCGTATATGCTAAGATACCACCCTTACTTGCACAATATTCCGGAAACTCTGCTCCCGTATGTGCACTTGCCGAACCAATATTTAAAATAGAATGAATCTTTTCCTGTATTCCATATTTTTCTGTAATTCGAATCACAGCTTTCAGATTGATATCAATGTCATCTTCGTTCTGCGTGCCCGCATTATTGATTAAAACATTAATGTTCGAAACCTCCGGCAATTTATCAAAATCACGGACATCCACCTGATAGTGTGTATAACCTTCTTGTTTCAATGTCGCTTCCTGTCTGTCAATGCCAATCACCTCATGATTATCCTTTAAAAACCGTTCTGCAATCGCCTTTCCAATTCCCTGAGATGTTCCTGTTATCAAAATTTTCATTCCTATTTTTCTCCCTTCACATAATCCAGATATTCCTGTCCTACTTTAAGTTGCTTCCATTTTGTAACCAAGCGAAACCCCATCGGCGAGAACAAAATTTCCATGATCAGTTCTGCAACTGCTCCTGTCAAAGCGCATGTCATACATTGCAACACCGTCCAATGAAATCCATCCCAAAATATCGGTGCAAATCCCACAAATACAATAAGTGAAAACATCAAATTATCAAAGAACTGACCCACAAATGTAGACACATAGGTCTGCGTTGCATATGCAAGCTTTCCATCAGGATTTTTGTGAAATGCTTTTCCAATTGTCCAGTTCAAAAAGTTATTAATAGCTGCCGACACCAAAAAAGCAATCGTACTTCCTAATAAAATAAACCATGTACCACCAAAAATCTCGTCTAACGCAGTATAGTCATCTGCATTAGACGGAATAATACTTACAATATAGAAAATCGCACATGTAAGCAAATTGATTACCGATGCAAGGATAGCAATTCGATTCGAGGCCTTTGGTCCAAAATACTTCGTAATCATATCCATACACATAAAAGACAGCCACGATATCAAAAAGCCGCCATCTAAAGCTAAATAAGTATTCTGAAACAACGTTTTATTCGCAAGCAAATTCATACATACAACACTTACGACAAATAAAGAAACTGTTGTTGCCGGAATACATCTCAGCAAAATTTGTGTTTCCTCTCTTTCCCTTTTCCCCCATTCCTTTAATGCCTCTATTCTAGTTTGTTGTTTTTTCATACGTTCCTCCTAATTGTAAAGAATATATTTTCTCGCATTCCCACACCCTTGGCGTAAACAATTCCCAAAACAAAAAAAGTAGCTTTACCTAAGATAAAACTACTTTCCAATAAAACACAGTCTTTTCCAGAGAAAAGTCACTATGTTATCTTTATTAGATTCGTAGCCCTAGTTTTGTTTTACGACAGGATGGTACAAATGAACTGTCGGTTGTCATTTTATAATAGAACTATGAAAAATACAAGCTTTTTCTTTTCTATTCTTGCATTGGAAGAATTATTTTAAAATTAATATAAAAGGCCGGTACCCCAATTCACATCAAGGAGCCAGCCTTTCGTATGTTTCTCTACTGTAATGCAGCAGATGCCTTCCACATAGCTGCATACTTTCCATCGTTTGCAAGCTTAGCAAATAAGCCTATTGGAATTCTCTTAAGCTTATCTCCAAGCCCTCCAACACAACTCCTGCAATCGTAAGGTTTACATGCTCCAGTACCCGTTGTCGCTCTTGAAATATCTCCCCTAAACTTATATTGCTTGTCAATTCCCGATGCATATTTCTGAAAGGAAGTGCTACTCATACCATATGCTTTAATCAGTCGCATACCGTTTATATACTCATTGACTCCGCCTGACAACTCGCCACTGGAAGCATTGATTCTATCCATGAATTTTCCAAAGCGCATAAACATCAATATCATTACGATGCATACCAGCAAAAGCGGCAGGATGCTTGCCAGTGCTTCTCTCGCTTAATGCTCCTAACGGCATCTTTGCCATATGCTCAGTTACCATACAACGCACTTTAAAAAGTGTGTTGTAGGCTCCTTTATGAGAGGCTAATGTCGCACTCAAGGTAAAGACAACTTTTCCTGCTGCCCCAAGCAATATCACAACCGCCCACACTATCGTCATCTAATGTCAGGGTGTGTAAAAACCTTTTTTGGTGGTGAGCATGGCTTTCAAAGTGTCTTTCACAAGGGAATTCCGCTTCGTTCCATCGGTATCGAAATCTTCCCAGCTTACTACGAACAATATCTTAAAAATATCTATCCCGATGAATATATTGACCCAGCCATCGCCTTCCATACCATTGACCAAACACAG